>JABFVX010000049.1 GCA_013362555.1 Mycobacteriaceae bacterium | reverse complement strand
CAGCGCGGCGACCGGCGGCAGAAACCGCATCACCGTCCCGGCCAGGCCGCAGTCCACCCGCGCCCCGCGCAACGCGCCCGGCGCCACCCGCAGCGCGGCGCCCGCGCCGTCGATCCCGACGCCCATCGCCCGCAGCGCCTCGATCATGAGGTCGGTGTCGCGGCTGCGCAGCGCCCCGGCGACCGTGGCAGGCCCGTCGGCCAGCGCCGCCAACACCAGCGCCCTGTTGGTGATCGACTTCGATCCCGGCAGCTCCACCTGCGCCACGACCGCCCCGTCGACATGCGGAGCGGACCAACCGGGAAGTGCGGAGACATCGGACATCACGCCTGCCATCATTCCCCATCCACCCCGGAACCCGGCAGACGGCGGGGCCTGCCCAGCGCAACTACCTCCAGAATGACCCGTGACGTGCGGCTAATGCACGTCACGGGTCATTCTGGAGGCTTGAAAATCAAGGTCGGAGGTCGTCGACGCGGTCGGTGAGATCGGGGGTGTTGTTGCGGACGTTGTTGACGGCCGTGGCGACCTGGCGCACATCCAAGCCGGCGACCAGGTCGGGGTCGGCGGCGTCGAGGAGGCGCTGGGGCGCGGGGCGGTCCGGGTCGAGCCACTGCGCCCACGATCGGCGCGGGAGGACCAGCGGCATGCGGTCGTGGATCCGGGCGGTGTCGCCGATGGCGTCGGTAGTGAGAATAGTGCAGCTCAGAAGTGGTTTTGCCGAGTCGCCCGCGGCCTTGTCGCGCCACACCGACCACAGGCCCGCCGCGTACAGCCGTGAACCGTCGAGCGGAGTCATGTAGAAGGGAACCTTGACGGCTTTGCCTTTCCCTTTCGCCGGGGCATCCGGGCTGGGCTCGGTGAGCCACTCGTACCAGCCGTCCATCGGGATCAGGCAGCGCTTGTGCGCCAGCGAGACGCGGAACGAGGCGGTGGTTGCCGCGGTGTCGGCCCTGGCGTTGAACAGCGGCCTGCCCTTTGCCGGCACGCCGGGCTCGGCGGCCTTGGCCCAGTGCGGGATCAGGCCCCACCGCATCCGCCGGATGCGGGTGTGCACCGGCGCGTCGTCGCTGCTGTCGTCGTGGCGGCGCACCACGGTCAGTATCTGCGTCGTGGGCGCCACGTTGTAGCTGGGCGGCGCGTCGGCGTCCGGCTCGTCGATGGAGACCTCGCCGGCGCCCACCCCGGACTCCCGCTCCCACTCGTCCAGCTCCGCAGCGAGGGCCGCTGGATCGGCCGTCGCCGCATACCTGCCACACATGTCCCCATGCTGGCACACCTCATCGACACCCGGTCGGATCCACGCCTCCTGAATGACCCGTGAGGTGCGTTGGACGCACGCCATGGGTCATTCCGGAGGGTCGGCAACCCCAGCCAGGTGGGAGAACACTGTGAATCGCCGGACGCCGGGAATGAGCGTGCCGTACGGCCGTGTTGAATGCCGTGTCAGCCACGTTGTCGACACGAGGAGTTCACCGGTGACCGCTCTGCTGGAACGCGCGCCCTGGCCGTCGGCGCCGACCTTCGCACCGGTAGATTCGACTCCGAGGGCAATCGAGAGGACGGGTGTGTCGAACGACGAGCCAGATGCCGACGGCGCTGCCGATACCGGCAGCGCGACCAGGCCGGACGGCGCGGCTGCCGAGGCCGAGCGGCCCGCCGAGACCGAGGCGGAGCTGGCGGCGCGTTTCGAGCGCGACGCGCTGCCGCTGCTGGACCAGCTCTACGGCGGCGCCCTGCGGATGACCCGCAACCCAGCCGACGCCGAGGACCTGGTGCAGGAGACCTTCGTCAAGGCGTTCGCGGCGTTCCGCTCGTTCCGCGAGGGCACCAACCTGCGGGCGTGGCTCTACCGCATCCTCACCAACACCTACATCAACTCCTACCGCCGCAAGCAGCGCGAGCCCCAGCAGTACCCGACCGACGAGATCACCGACTGGCAGTTGGCCGCAACCGCGGAGCACACCTCGACCGGGCTGCGCTCGGCCGAGGTCGAAGCCCTCGACGCGCTCCCGGACCAGGAGATCAAGGCGGCGCTGCAGCAGCTGCCGGAGGAGTTCCGGATGGCGGTGTACTACGCCGACGTCGAAGGCTTCCCCTACAAGGAGATCGCCGAGATCATGGGCACGCCGATCGGCACCGTGATGTCGCGGCTGCACCGGGGGCGCAAGCAACTCAAGGGCCTGCTGGCCGAAGTGGCCCGGGACCGCGGATTCAATCGCGACGCGACCGGCACTGCCGAGGAGGTAGCGCGGTGAACGAGGAGTTCGAACTCGACTGCTCGGCGGTCATCGCCGACGTCTGGCTGGTGTTGGACAACGAGTGCGACCATGCCGGGCGCGCTCGGCTGCAACACCACCTCGACACCTGCGGGTCGTGTCTGGCTGCCTACGGCATCGAAGAGAAGATCAAGAACCTGCTCGGCCGCAAATGCGGCGGCGAGCGCGCGCCGGAGACCCTGCGCGAGCGCCTGAAAGTGGAGATCCGGAAGTCGATCGAGTAGACGGGCCGCGCGAGTTGCGCTCTGCGCAACTCGCGCTTACCCGCGTCTATGCGTTGGGACGCTTGCCGTGGTTGGCCTTGTTGCCCTTACGGCTGCGCTTCTTGCGACCGCGCTTACCCATCGATGGCTCCCTCTGCTCGTCTTGCTGGTCGCCGAGAATTCTCGCACGTGTGGTTGGCTGGACCTTCCACGAGGTCATTCACGAGCTCAGCGAGGAAGGTCGGCGATGGCGGAGGACGTGCGGGCGGAGATGGTGTCCACCGTGTTCGAGGTGGTGGCCAAACCGGGCGACTCCGTGAACGAAGGCGACACGCTGGTCATCCTGGAGTCGATGAAGATGGAGATCCCGGTGGTGGCCGAGGCCGCCGGGACCGTCGCCTCGATCGAGGTGCGGCCGGGCGACGTCATCCAGGAGGGTGACCTGATCGCGGTGATCGCGTAGGAAGGCGCAGACGATGTCGACCCTGAGCGAGTTGCTCGCCGAACACACCGACCTGCCCGGCGAGGCGGTGGACCACCTGCAGCGGGTGGTCGGCGACTGGCAGCTGCTGGCCGACCTGGCCTTCGCGGACCTGCTGCTGTGGGTCGGCGCCGGACCGGTGCACGCGGGCTCCCCAGTGGTGTGCGTGGCCCAGTGCCGCCCGACCACCGCGCCCACGGTCAACCCGGACGACTACGTCGGCACCATCGCGTCCGCGGACGAGCACCCCGAGGTGATCCGGGCGCTGATGCTCGGCGAGACCGTGCGCGACGAGCTCGACGCGAGCCACCCGGACGGCCCGCAGGACTGGGTGGGCGCCGAAGCGCTTATCCGCGAGGCCATTCCGGTGCGCAGCGGCGAACACGTCATCGCGGTGCTCTCGCGCGACACCGACGTGGCCCGCTCCCGGGTCCGCAGCACCTTGGAACTGGCCTACATGGCCTGCGCCGACGACCTGTGCCAGATGATCTCCGACGGCACCTTCCCCACCTCGGAAGACCGGGCCGCCACGCACTCCAGTCCGCGCGCGGGCGACGGCTTCATTCGGCTCGACACCTCGGGCAAGGTCATTTACGCCAGCCCCAACGCCCTCTCCGCCTACCGCCGGATGGGTCTGCAGGGGGAGCTGGTCGGGGCGGACCTGGCCGGTGTGACGAGGGCGCTGGTCACCGACCCGTTCGACGCGCAAGAGGTGGTGGGCGACATCAAGGCCGCGCTGGCGGGCCGCACCGGACGCCGGATGGAGGTCGACGCGCACGGCGCCACGGTGCTGCTGCGGACCCTCGTGCTGCGCCCGAAGGGGGAACTGGTCGGGGCGGCCGTCCTGGTCCGCGACGTCACCGAGGTGAAGCGGCGCGACCGGGCGCTGCTGAGCAAGGACGCCACCATCCTGGAGATCCACCATCGAGTCAAGAACAACCTCCAGACCGTGGCCGCGCTGCTGCGGCTGCAGGCGCGCCGCACCGACAACGAGGACGCCAGGGTCGCGCTGGCCGAGTCGGTGCGCCGGGTGACCTCCATCGCCGCGGTGCACGAGATGCTGTCAATGTCGGTGGACGAGGACGTGGACCTGGACGAGGTGACCGACCGGCTGCTGCCGATCATGGCGGACGTCGCCACCGTGCACACCCAGCAGATCCAGGTGCGTCGGGAAGGCTCGCTCGGCGTGTTCTCCGCCGAGCGAGCAACGCCGCTGGTGATGGTGATGACCGAGCTGGTGCAGAACGCCATCGAGCATGCGTTCGAGCCGGGCGACGCCGGTGTGGTGACGATCCGCGCGCAGCGCTCGGCGCGCTGGCTGGACGTGGTGATCCACGACAACGGCCGCGGACTTCCCCCCGATTTCGACCTCGACGCCTCGGACCGGCTCGGCCTGCAGATCGTGCGGACCCTGGTGGGCGCGGAGCTCGGCGGCTCCATCGACCTGGTTCCCGGCGTCACCACCGGCACCGACGCCGTCCTGCGCGTCCCCCTCGGCCGCCGTCCGGTGCGCTAGACACAACTGCGCTGGACACAACTGCGCTGGACACAACTGCGCTGGACACAACTGCGCTGGACACAACTGCGCTGGACACAACAAAGGCCCGGTACCCCGGGGCTGGGGTGCCGGGCCTCTCGAGCCGCGTTAGACGGAACTGCGAGTGCGGGTCCGTGCATTGCGCCGCTTCAGGGCGCGTCGTTCGTCCTCGCTCATGCCGCCCCAGACGCCTGCGTCCTGGCCGGATTTCAGCGCCCAGGACAGGCAGTCGGCGGTGACGGGGCAGCGGGCGCAGACAAGCTTCGCGTCGGCGATCTGCGCGAGGGCCGGGCCGCTATTGCCCACCGGGAAGAACAGCTCCGGGTCCTCGTCACGACAGATCGCATTGTGACGCCAGTCCGACATTCCACTTCTCCTCCCGGTGCGCGCGAAGGCACCGTCTCGTTGATCTACGTTTGTTTGTGCGACTGGGATGTTTCCGCACGGTTGCTTGTGAATGCTTTCACGAACGCAGGAAAAGTCAATGGGTTCCCGGCGTACCGTGGGGTAACTCACGTTGTCCAACGCCCGGTAGGGGCGCGCGGGTCCCTTTCTACTCTCTCGATCGCCGGTTTGGGGCTCATCGGCGAAATTTTGGCTATCCGAGTTTCGGGGCGATCACACGAAGCGCCGCCTGCACCGCGGTGAACTGCACGACTTCGCGTTGTCCTACGTAGTCGCCGTCCATTTGCAGGCCGACCGGTCCAGTGGAACGGACCACCACTCGCGGCACGTCGTCCACGCGAGCGAGCGCCTTCGACACCGGAGGCTTCCCACGCAGCAAACGTTCCGCCACCCGTAGTGTGCCGAGTACCCGGGTCGATCTCATGGCAAACACGCCGAGACCTTTTTCGAAGCTTGTGTCCGGATTCGTAACGATGGGTCGCTTGTTGAGAAACGTCCACGGACTGGAATTCGAGATCATCGCGTAGTGGACGCCGGAAACCGGTTCTCGGCCTGGAAGTTCCAGCGTCAGCATCGGCTCTTTCCCACGCGCGGCGAAGAACTCGCGCACGGTGACCCGCAGGTACCGGCCCGGGGTCGCGGTGCGGCCCTTCTCCCGCAGGCGGTCCATCGTCCGGCAGACGTTCGCGTCCAGCCCGACGCCTGCGGTGAACAGGAACCAGCGTCCGTCGGCGTGGCCGAGGCCCACCGTGCGCTGGGTGTCCACCTCGAGCAGGTCGATGACATCGTTGGTGGCGACCACCGGGTCCGAGTCGATGCCCAGCGAGCGGGCGAACACGTTCGCCGACCCGCCCGGAATGATCGCCAGCCGGGGTCGCGGCGCGGTCAGGTCGGCGTCGGTCCAGGCGTCCGGGGCCGGCAACATCCCGTTGACGACCTCGTTCACGGTGCCGTCGCCACCGTGGACCACCACCACGTCCATGCCGGTCTCCACTGCCCACTGCGCCAACTCCGCGGCGTGTCCGCGGCGCTGGGTCGGCGCCACGGTGAGCTGGGTGCGGCTCTCCAGCGCATGGGCCAGCAGGTCCCGGGTGGCCGAGGTGGTCGATGTGGCATTCGGGTTGACGATGAGAAGCGCACGCACCCGCTGAGCCTAACCCGGTTTCCGCGCCTCAGAGATTCCAGAACGACCCGTGACGTGCGTTGGACGCAACTCATGGGTCGTCCTGGAGGTAGGAGAAGGCGGCTACCCTGGGCGGCGTGCCTGAGCCCGCGTCCGCGCCCCAGCCCGAGTCGAACCCTGAGTCGCGCTCTTCGTCGAGCGCCGCCGATTCCGCTGTCGCGGGCAGCGGTGCGGCGGCGCTGCCGTGGACCGTCGTCGCGGCGGGCATCCTGGTCGCGCTGGAGGGTGCGCTCGGTCTCGGGGCCGCGGTGGTATTCGCGGTGCGGGCCGCACTCGGCAAGATCGAGCCCGCGACCAGCGGGTACGGCACAGCTGGGTGGTTTGCGGTGCTCGGCGGCGCGGTTCTGGCGGCGGGCCTCGCCTTGACGCGCGGCAAGCGGTGGGGCCGGGCCATCGCGGTATTGACCGAGTTGTTGCTGCTTCCGGTGGTGTGGTCGCTGCTCACCGACTCCGCCCAGCCGGTGCTGGGCGCGCTGGTCGGGGTAGTCGCGGTGGCGGGGCTGGCGCTGCTGTTCGCCGCTCCGACCACCCGCTGGGCAGCGGCGGGATACGCCGCGGACACCGAATAGCGTGGGCCGCTCGCGAGAACCCTCGGGGTCGCGGTCGCGTCGGGGCGCCAGGCACGGCGTGGTCCGGTGGACGGCCCGCGTGGTCGTCGGCGGACTGGCCATGGCACTGGTGCTGGTCGGAGGGACCGCGCTGCGAGTATGGCAAGTCGCCCGGGTCGACGACCTCAGCCGGGCCGACGCCATCGTGGTGCTGGGCGCGGCCCAGTACGACGGCACGCCGTCGTCGGTGTTCGAGGCCCGACTGGACCGGGCCCGCAAGCTGTACGCGGCCGGCGTCGCGCCGCTGGTGATCACCGTCGGTGGCAAGCTCCCCGGCGACGAGTACACCGAGGCGGCCTCCGGCAAGGCGTTCCTGGAGCGTGCGGGCGTGCCCGGGGCGCACGTCCTCGCCGTCGAGACCGGCTCCGACACGCTGGAGAGCATCCAGGCGGTGGCCGAGGCGATGCACGCGCGCAACTTGACACGGGCCTGCCTGGTCAGCGATCCGTGGCACTCGCTGCGCACGCGCACGATGGCGCGCGACGCGGGCCTGCTGGCCCACACCGCCCCGACCCGCCAAGGACCTGCGGTCTTCACGCGGGAATCCCAGGCCCACGGCATAGCCCGCGAAACCGCCGCCCTGCTCTGGTACAAACTCACCCACTTCGCCGCCGACTTCGCCTACACCGCAAGCCAATAGCCGTTGACCAGCCCGAAAAATCGTCCTGAATGCGTCGTTCACACGAACTGTTCGTACAGAGACGCATTCGGGACTGGGGGAGTCGGGGTGCGCTGACTAGGATCTTGGGATGTTGCGTCCGGACCGGTACTCCCCGCACGATGTGGCGCGGCTGGTGGTCGAGCGGCCCAAGACGGCGGGGCTGCCCGGGGTCGAGACGGCTATGCCGCACCGCAGCGCTTTCGCCCGGGACCGTGCGCGCGTGCTGCACAGCGCCGCGCTGCGCAGACTCGCAGACAAGACCCAAGTCATGGGCCCGCGGGACGGAGACACGCCGCGGACGCGGCTCACACATTCGCTCGAGGTGGCCCAGATCGGCAGAGGGATCGCCGAGGGGCTCGGGTGTGATCCGGATCTCGTCGACCTGGCCGGGCTGGCCCACGACATCGGGCATCCGCCGTACGGGCACAACGGCGAGGCGGCGCTGCACGCTTGGGCGCGGAACTGCGGCGGCTTCGAGGGCAATGCGCAGAATCTGCGCATTCTCACCTGGCTCGAGCCGAAGGTGCTCGACGCGGACGGGGTGAGCGTCGGGCTGAACCTCACTCGCGCCGCACTGGACGCCGTCACCAAATACCCGTGGACCCGGTCGCAGGCGCCCGGGCGCAAGTTCGGCGCGTACGACGTCGACGCAGGCAGGCTGGCCTGGGTGCGCGCCGGCGCGCCGGACCGGGCGCAGTGCCTGGAGTCCCAGATCATGGACTGGGCCGACGACGTCGCCTACTCCGTGCACGACGTCGAGGACGGGGTGCTGGTCGGCCGCATCGACCTGCGCGCTCTCGCCGACCCGGCCGAGCAGCGGGCGCTGGCGGACATGGGCCACCGGGACCACCCGGAGCGCAGCGTCGACGAACTCGTCGCCGCAGCGGTGCGGCTGTCGCGGCTGCCGGTGGTGACCGAAGCGGCCCGCTACGACGGCACCCTGTCGGCATCGGTCGCGCTGAAGCGTCTGACCAGTGAGTTCGTCGGCCGTTTCGCCACGGCGGCGGTACACGAGACCCGCAAGCACGCGGGCCCGCGCCCGCTGGGCCGCTACGACGCGGCGCTGTCGGTGCCGCCCGAGGCGGCGGCCGAAGTGGCGCTGCTGAAGACGGTGGCGTGGCGCTACGTCATGTCCGACCCCGATCACCGCACCCGCCAGGCCGAACAGCGCGACCGCATCTACACCGTCGCTGAAATGCTGCTCTCCGGCGCGCCGGACGCCTTGGACCCGATCTTGCGCCCCGCCTGGCACGCCGCCGCCGACGACGCCGACCACGTCCGCGTCGTCGTCGACCAGATCGCCTCCTACACCGAATCCCGCCTGGAACAACTCTTGGGGATGTGATGAACCTCCAGAATGACCCGTGACGTGCGTTGGGCGCACTCCACGGGTCGTTCTGGATGGGTGCCTCGGGGGGCTAGGATTCAAGCGTGGCTGGTGGCGGACGGATTCCTGATCGCGACATCGCGGCGATCCGCGACCAGGTGCGGATCGAGGATGTCGTCGGCGACTATGTGGCGCTGAAGCCGGGCGGGGCGAACTCGCTGCGCGGCCTGTGCCCGTTCCACGATGAGAAGACCCCGTCGTTCCATGTGCGTCCGCTCAATGGCGTGTTCCACTGTTTCGGCTGCGGTGAGGGCGGCGACGCCTATGCGTTCCTGCAGAAGATCGACCACATCGGGTTCGTGGAGGCCGTCGAGCAGCTCGCCGACCGGGTCGGCTACCGAATCAACTACGAGGGCGGCGGCACCTCGGTGCAGCGCGACCGCGGCACCCGTGCCCGCCTGGTCGCCGCCAACGCCGCCGCGCAGGAGTTCTACGCCGCGCAGCTGCGCGAGCCGTCCGCCGCGGCCGCCCGGAAATACCTGACCGACCGCAACTTCGACGACGCGGCCGCCGCGCAGTTCGGCTGCGGCTACGCGCCCGACGGGTGGGAGGCGCTGACCAAGCACCTGATGCGCAAGGGTTTCGAGTTCAAGGAACTGGAGGCGGCCGGGCTGTCGCGGCAGGGCCAGCGCGGCCCGATGGACCAGTTCCGGCGCAGGCTGCTGTGGCCGATCCGCAATCTCGCGGGCGAGGTGATCGGCTTCGGCGCCCGCCGCATCCACGACGACGACCCGGTGCAGGCCAAGTATCTGAACACTCGGGACACCATGCTGTACAACAAGTCTCAGGTGCTGTTCGGCCTCGACCACGCCAAGCGCGACATCGCCAAGGGCCACCAGGCGGTGATCGTCGAGGGCTACACCGACGTGATGGCCATGCACCTGGCAGGGGTGAAGACCGCCGTCGCGTCGTGCGGAACGGCCTTCGGCGACGAGCACCTGTCGGTGCTGCGCAGGCTGTTGATGGACGACAAGTTCTGGCGCGGGGAGATCATCTACACCTTCGACGGCGACGCGGCGGGGCAGGCCGCCGCCATGAAGGCCTTCGCGGGCGACCAGAAGCTCGCCGGGCAGACCTACATCGCCATCGCCCCGGACGGGCAGGATCCCTGCGAGCTGCGGCAGAATTCCGGCGACGCGGCCCTGCGCGACCTGGTCGCCCGGCGCGAGCCGCTTTTCCGCTACGTCATCAAGAACGTGGTCGAAAAGCACTACACCGACCCGGTGAGCAAGGACATGACCCCGGAAGGACAGGTCGCGGCGCTGCGCGAAGCGGTGCCCATCGTGGCGCGGATCAAGGACAACGCGCTGCGCAAGCAGTACGCGACCGAACTGGCGGGCCGGGTCGGCTGGTCCGACTTGCAGCAGGTCATCCGGCAGGTGGGCGCCCAGGCGCGCAAGAACGCCACCGGCAAAGGCGAACCGGCGGCCGCGACCCGGGGCCCC
>JABFVX010000350.1 GCA_013362555.1 Mycobacteriaceae bacterium | reverse complement strand
GTAGGCGACCAGGCGGTCGCCGGGCGGGGCGTGCGCGGAAATCAGGAACTGCGGGGCGAACTGGGGGGCGCGCTGCGCGGCGGGGACCACCGTGGCCGCGACGCCGAGCAGGGGACGGGCCAGGTCGGGCGGGATGGGGCGGGGGTCGGCGCGGGCTCGCGCGATGTCCCAGCCGTGCACGGCGATGTCGAGTGCCGCCGCCGCGGTGAGCATGCCGGGAGGCAGGCAGCGGTCGGCGTTGCGGACCGTGCCGCGCGGGCTGTCGGAGGCGAGCAGGCGTGCGGCGTTCTTGCGGAGCACGCCCGCGGGATCCGGTTGGCGCGCGCCGGCGGCGGGCGGCGGCCCGATCGGGCCCGCGCCCGCCTCATACACGGCCGCGAGGCCGTCGGCAACATGCTCGAGCAGCAGGTGCAGGTCCCATTCGGAGCAGGGCGTGGGCAGCGCGAGCTCGCGGCCGCGGACGTCGCGCGCCACGTCCATGAGATAGGCGATCGCGCAGGCCAACAACACCCGTGTGTCGATCCACGTCATCGATCCTCCTGGTCAGCCGGCCTATATCCGATATAGACCCGGCCAATCCGGGAAACTCATCGCGACGACCCTTCCCGCACCCGTAGCGCGCGTCTACACCCGCAGCTGCGGGTGTAGACGCGCGCTACGGGTGCGGGAAGGCGCTAGATCGGGTGGAAGTGGGAGCCGGTGATGTTGCGGCGGTTGAGATCACGCATGATCGAGTCCATCGTGGTGCCGACTTCGGGGCCCGCGCAGGCGACGGCGAGGTAGGCGTTGACCATGCCGACCAAGCGGGAGCCCACGACGACGGGGGCTCCCGAATCACCCTCGATGACGCACATCTGGGTCCAGAGCTCGGCGCCGGTGGCGAAAATGTCGCCCCAGGCGACGCCGCAGGTGGTCGCTGTCGTGCGGCCGTGCTTGCAGGCGATGTCCGGGAAGCGCGCCGGGGACCCGACCGCGGCGATGGTCACGCCGCCGACCCGGTTCACCGGGACGACCCGTGTCCGGTCGAATTCGATGACGGCGTAGTCCAAGTCGTGGTTGGAGTAGACGAACCGGCCGACCTGGCCGACGTTCTCGTGGCCCTCGGCGAGCACGCGGTCCCCCGCGTCCCCGCAGTGGCCCGCGGTGAGCCCGACCAGCCTGCCCGCCCCGTCCCGCCCGATGGTGGTGACGGTGCACTCCACCTGCGAATCGATGATGATGCCGGACCCGCCGCCGATCACCGCACGACCCGCGGCCTGCGCGGGCGCCATGCCCAGCAATGCCGCTGCACTTGCGGCCGCTCCTACGAAACCGAGCGCCGCCATCAGTTTTGACATGAGCCTCCCGATCGTCACAGTCCACCCTAACGGAATTTGGTACAGGACACAGTCCGAGCGGCAATCGCCCGCGCGTGTCGGCGTGATGTACTGTGCGCGGCCCATTCATCGAGGAAGTCGAGCATGTCAGGGGAGAATCCGGTGGACCCCGAGCCGGCGCGCGACGTGGAGCTCGACGGACTGGCACACATCGCGCAACCGGAAGCAAGCATGGCCGCGGAACTCGAGCCGCACCTGCTCGAGGGCGCCCGCCGACACACCCGCGACGACGTCGCGCGGCTCGCGGGCGTGCCTGCCGAACGCGCGACCGCGCTGTGGGTCGCGCTCGGCTTTCCCGCGAACCAGGATCCGACCGCGGTCGAGTTCACCGACGCCGACATCGCGGCGCTGCAGCTGTTCAGCGCGATGGACTTCGCCCGCACGGCCGATCCCCGACTGGCGCTGTCGTTCGCGCGGACCGTGGGCCAGGCCATGGCTCGGCTCGCGGAGTGGCAGGTGGACGTCGTGCTGAACTCGCCTACCACGCAGACCGTCGACCAGTTGCAGTGGCTGCAAAGCTATGCCTGGCGCAGGCACTTGGCCGCGGCACTGGCCCGGGCTCTGGCCGACGGCGCGCCGGGCGGCAGCGGCCTCGCCGGCAGCAGTGCGGGCGTGACCGGCACGACCACCCGGGACCTGGCCGTCGGCTTCGCCGACATGGTGAGCTTCACGCGGCTGACCCGGCATCTCGACCCCGGGGAGCTCGCCGCGCTGCTGGAGGAGTTCGAGGCCTCGACCACCCAGGCCATCACCGCGCACGGCGGCTGGGCCATCAAGAACGTCGGGGACGAAGTGATGTTCGCGGCCGAGACGCCGCTCGCGGCCGCGCGAATCGCGCTGGCGATCCAGGCCGTCGGCCTGACAGCGGGCGAGGACCGGACCCCCGTGGACTTCCGGGTCGGCGTCGCCTACGGACCGGTGCTGATGCGATTCGGCGACCTGTTCGGCTCGGTGGTCAACATCGCCGCGCGGCTGACGGGGGTCGCGCGCCCGGGCACCGTGCTGATCGACGACCGAGCCGCGGACACGCTCACCGGCCGTTCGGAATTTGACATCCGACATCTGCGCAGCGTCCGCGTTCGCGGTTTCAGCAGGCTGCACTCCCACGTCCTGCGCCCGAGCCGGGGCTGACCATGACGAATGCTCCGCGATTGCCACGCACGCACCACGTGTCGACAGGCGCGCCCAAGCGGTGGCGAACATCGGTGCTGCGAGGTCGCCGATGTGGCACAGCACAAGGTGTTCGGAAATATATGATGCAGTTCACATTCAGGGGTGCGTTGTTTCTTACTTCACGGTAAGGTGCCTTGCGAAGTTCAGGGCGTCATCGGCGCGCACGTGGTCGATGACGGAAAGGGGTTGTGGGTGGTACCGACGGAGAGCGCACTTCCGGGGCGTCGGACCTCGCAACTCGGCGTGGTGGGCGACTGGACGAAGGGCTACTGGCGCGATCACCCGCGCCGGTCGGTCGTCACTTTCGGCAGGCAGATCGCCATGGGCATCGAGGTCATCGTCGAGCTGTTCGTCAGCATTTTCCGCAGGCGTTTCCCCTTCCGCGAATTCGTCAAGCAGGCCGCGTTCATGTCGAGCGTGTCGGCCGCTCCGACGTTGCTGGTCGCGATTCCGATCGGCGTGGTGGTCTCGATCCAGGTCGGCTCCATCGCCGACCAGGTGGGCGCGACCTCGTTCATCGGCGCGGCCAACGGCCTCGGCATCATCCGCCAAGGCGCGCCACTGGTGACATCGCTCATGATCGCGGGCGCGGTCGGCTCGGCCATTTGCGCCGACCTCGGCTCGCGCACCATCCGCGAGGAGATCGACGCCATGAAGGTCATGGGCGTCGATCCCATCCGCAGGCTCGTCGCGCCGCGGCTGCTGGCAGCGATGATCGTCAGCGTGCTGCTGTGCGGCTTCGTAGTGTTCGTCGGCTTCGTGACCGGCTACATGTTCAACGTCTTCGCCCAAGGCGGCACCCCGGGCTCCTACCTCGGCACGTTCGCGTCGTTCGCGGTGTCGTCGGACCTGGTGGTGGCGCTGGTCAAGTCGCTCATCTTCGGCCTGCTGGCGGCGATCATCGCCTGCGACAACGGGCTCAACGCCCACGGCGGGCCAGGCGGGGTCGCGAACTCGGTCAACTCCGCGGTGGTCAGCTCCGCGATCATGCTCTTCGCGGTGAACGTGATCATCACGCTCATCTACAACACACTGTTCCCGGGGCGGGTGGTCTAGTGGCTGTATTTTCCGGATCGGCGGCGGTCTAGTGGCGACGTCGACGAAGTACTACCCGCCGCTGCTGCGGCCGTTCCGGCGCTGGCGGCGCATCTACGGGTGGCCGATGGACGCCCTCGCGCGCGCGGGCCACCAAGTCTTCTTCCTGCTGCGTTCGCTGGGCTCGATTCCCATGGCGCTGAGCCAGTACCGGGCCGAGGTGCTGCGGCTGCTGTCCAACGTGACCTGGGGCAACGGCTCCATCGTCGTGGGCGGCGGCACCATCGGAGTGATTCTGGTGATCAGCGCCTTCGGCGGCGCGACCGTGGGGATGGAGGGCTACAACTCCCTCAACATCCTCGGCATGGGCCCGCTCACCGGCGCAGTGTCGGCGTTCGCCACCACCCGCGAGCTCGGGCCGCTGCTGGCGACCATCGCCTTCGCCGCCCAGGCGGGCTGCCGGTTCACCGCGCAACTGGGGTCGATGCGCATCGCCGAGGAGATCGACGCGCTGGAGTCCATCGCGATCCGGCCGCTGCCGTACCTGGTCAGCACGCGGATGTTCGCCGCGATGGTAGCGATCGTGCCGCTGTACCTGGTGGGCCTGGCCACCGCGTACCTTTCCTGCCAACTCACCGTGGCCCTGCTGGGCGGCGAGTCCGGCGGCACTTACATGCACTACTTCTATCAGTTCCTGCATCCGGTGGATGTGCTGTATTCGCTGCTCAAGGCAATCGTGTTCGTCGGGCTGACCACGTTCATCCAGTGCTATTACGGCTACTTCGCCTCCGGCGGACCCGAAGGCGTCGGCGTGGCGGCGGGCCGTGCGATCAAGATGTGCATCATCATCGTGGTCTTCGCGAACCTATTCCTCACGCTGGCCATCTGGGGCATCACGGCCGACATTCGGATCTCGGGTTAGGGGGGCACGTGATCATCGATCCGAGTGGGCGCGGCCCGACGCGGGCGACGCTGGTGACGGCGGGGGTGGTCGGCACGCTGGTCTTCGCGCTCGCGCTGACGCTGCTGTACCTGCGCTACACCGGCGCGTTCTCCGACGACGTCAAGGTCACCGCGAACCTCACCTCGACCGCCGACGGGCTGCCGCAGAACGCGGACGTGAAGTTCCGCGGGGTGCTGGTGGGTTCGGTCAAGGACGTGCAGGTCGCCGCGCTCGGCCAAGTGCAGCAGGTTGACATCGCGATGAAGCCGGACTACCTCTCCGGCATCCCGAACACCGTCACCGCCCGGGTGGTGCCCGCCAACCTGTTCGCGGTGTCGGCGATCGAACTCGTCGACAACGGCGCCGCCCCCGGCCTCGCGGCGGGCGCGGTGATCAAGCAGGACACCAGCCACGCCACCATGGCGTTGCAGACCACCCTCACCACCGTGCGCGACGTGCTGGAGCGGATCGACCCGGTGAAGCTGGGCAACATCCTCGGCACCCTGTCGGACGCGCTCGACTCCAGCGGCAGGCTGCCCGGCTCCAGCGTCGAGCGGCTCGACCACTGGATCACCTCGATGCGCGCCGCCATCCCCGACTTCGGCAAGGACCTCGACACCTTCGGCGCGGCGGCGCGCGCACTGAACGCCTCCACCCCGCAGCTGGTCGACTCGCTGAGCCGGTCGGTGCGGGCCGCCAAGACCATCGCCGACCGCCGCGCCCAGCTGGAGCGGCTGCTGCTCGGCTCGATGGGCACCGCGGACACCGTCAATGGCCTGTTCGCCCGCAACCCCAACGTCGGCAAGGACATGGTGCGCGGCCTGAACAGCACCTTCGGCTCGCTCGCCGCGGACGCGGGCGCCATCCCGGAGGCGATCGGCAACCTCAACACCGCGCTGCACCGGCTGGACGGCACCTTCTGGTGGGGCCCGTCGCAGATGTTCGTGTGGAAGGCCGACATCTCGTTCTCGCCGTTCATGCCGTACACCCGGGCCAACTGCCCGCGCTACGGGAGCCTGTCCGGGCCGAGCTGCAACTCCGCTCCGTTCATCGCCAACCCCGGCACGCTGCCGCCGTCGCTGCAGCCGCACAGCCTGACCGGGCCGCGCCAGGTCCCGGTGGCCGTCCCCGGTGCGGCGGCGTTCGCCGCGCCCGCCGGCCCGAAGCCTTTCGCGGGCACCCCGCTGGAGGGCCTGGGGCACCTGTTCCCGTTCACCCCCGCCCCGGCCGCGCCGCCTGCCCCCGCGGCGCCCGCCGCCCAGCCCGCCGCCGCCCAGGATCGAGGTGAGACCCGGTGAGCATCCGGAAACCGCTGATCGGATTCACGCTCTTCGCGATCGTGTCGCTGATGGTCACCTGGGTCATGTGGGGCACGCTGCAGCGCAGCGTGCAGGGCGGAACACACACCTACCACGCCATTTTCAGCAACGTGCTCGGCTTGTCCGAGGGCGACGACGTCCGCATCGCGGGGGTGCGGGTCGGCCGGGTGGACGGCATCGAGCTGACGTCGGACAACCGCGCCCGAGTCACCCTGCGGGTGCAGGACGACCAGCATCTCTACGACAACACCGCCGCGCTCGTGCGCTACCAGAACCTGATCGGGCAGCGCTACGTGGCCCTGGAGCGGCGCGCCGAGGGCGGCTCGTCCAGGCCGCTGTCGAGCGGGGCCACCATCGGACTCGACCGCACCGAGCCGTCCTTCGACATCTCGCTGCTGCTCGGGGGTTTCGAGCCGCTGTTCAAGATGCTGGAGCCCGCCGAGGTGAACGAGCTGTCGAGTTCGCTGTTGCAGGCGCTGCAGGGCAGCGGGGTCTCATTGGCCTCCTTCATCACTCAGGCGGCAAGCGTGGCCACCGAATTCCAGCAGCGCGACGCCATCATCGGCGACGTGATCACCAACCTGTCCGGCGTGCTCACCGGCCTGGCCAACCGCGGCACCCAGCTGCAGACGCTGATCGGCCAGACCCGCGCGCTGATCAGCGGCCTCTACGCCCAGGGCAACGTGCTCAAGGCGGCCACCGACCAGGTGAGCACCGCCACCGACGCCCTGCTGGCGATGGTGACGCGGATCTCCCCGAAGATCCAGGCCACCCAGAACGCCACCACCAACGCGCTGGCCGCGCTGATCGGCAACGGCGCCCGGCTGGACCGCACCGCGGTGCAGCTGCCGGTGCTGCTCACCCGCATCGCCGGGTGGAACGGCCAAGGCGCCTACGCCACCAACTACACGTGCTCGCTGGACGTCTCGCTGTGGGGACTGCTGCTGCCTCCCGGCCTGCTCTCGCAGGTCGGCGGCAACTCGCACTCGGCGGTGTGCCAGTGAGCGGCGGCCGAGTTACGGAGAGCAGATGAGCAGGATTCCCGGGGCGGGCGCGCTGCGCAGGCGGGTGCGCAAACCTGACTTCGAAAGCCACCGCCACTTCTGGATGGGCATCGGCGGGGCACTGGCTGTCGCGCTGTTGCTGGTCGGGTCCATTGTGTACGCCAAGGCCGGCATCGGCGAGAAGGTCGTCAAGGCGGACTTCGTCCAAGCCGCGGGCCTGCACGCGGGCGACCCGGTGAAGGTCGCGGGCATCGACGTGGGCAAGGTCCGCTCCATGGCGCTGCGCGGCGACCACGTCGAGGTGGCGCTCAACGTGCACCGCAGCGTGCACTTCGGGCCGGACGCCCATGCGTCGATCAAGGTGTCCACGCTGCTCGGCTCGCGCTATGTCGACCTCGCCCCGGGCAATGGGAAAGGCCTGCCGCACAGCCGAATCGCGGTGGCCAACACCAGCGTTCCCTACAACCTCGCCGACGTCATCCAGGTCGGCACGCCCAAGTTCGAGTCGCTGGATTCCAAGAAGCTCGCCGCGACGCTGAACGCGTTGGAGAAGCAGTTCGGCGACTCGGCGCCGATGGCCGCCCAAGCCCTCGACAGCGTCGGCGAGCTCACCAAGGTGATCAACAGCCGCCGCAATGAATTCGACGCGCTGCTGCGGCATTTGAGCACCGTCACGCAGATTCTGTCGGACAACCGCAACAACATCCTGGTGCTGCTCACCCAGGGCCAGGCGATCGGCTCGTCGGTCATGCAGCGGCAGCACCTGCTGCGCGGGCTGCTCAATGACGTTGCGGCGCTGTCCAAGCAGCTGCAGACGATGGGCGCGCAGAACCAGGGCAAGTTCGGCCCGACGATCCAACAGCTGAACACCATCTCCGAGGGCCTGGTGAAGAACCGGGAGAACCTGGACCGGCTGCTGGAGATCATGCCGGTGACACTGCGCCAGTTCAACAACGTGGTCGGCGACGGCAACTACGCCAACCTCTACATTCCGTGGCTGTTCCCGGACAACTGGCTGTGCTTCGCGCACGTCATCCAAGGCTGCAAGGTGGGGTGAGAGTGAGAATCGGAAAAACCTTCGCCGCCATCGCCATTGCGGGCGCGGCCGCCGCGGCGGCCGGCTGCTCGGTGCTGCCGGGCTCGGTGAACAACGCGGTAGGCAACACCATCGAGGTGACGGCGGACTTCGAGAACATCGCCGGCATGTACGAGGGCAACACGGTCGCGGTGCTCGGCATGACCGTCGGCCGGGTCGACAAGATCGTTCCGCACGGCACCTACGTCAGCGTGACGATGTCGATCGACTCCGACGTGAAGGTGCCCGCGGACGCGGTGGCCGCGCTGGTGTCGCCGTCCGTGGTGACCGACCGGCACATCGAACTCACCCCGGCCTACCGGGGCAAGGGCGCGACACTGGACGACGGGCAGCACATTCCGCTGGAGCGCACTCGCACGCCGGTCGAGGTGGACCAGCTCATCAAGACCATCGACCAGTTCGCCGAGGGGCTCAAAGCCCCAGGGCCGGACGGCAGTCCGGGTCCGCTGTCGGGCCGTGTGGCCTACCCGCTGCTCAACGGCAACGGCGAGCGCATCCGCACGACGCTGGAAGGGCTGTCGGGCGCGCTCAAAGTCGGCGTGGACAACAAGGACGCGGTCTCCAACATCATCGTCAAGCTCAACGACCTGACGACGATGCTGGCCGACAACGACAAGCAAATGCGGGCGTTCAGCAACCAGACCACGCAGCTCACGTCGCTGCTGGCACAGCAGGCGCCGGGTCTGACGGCAGTGCTCAAGCAGCTCAACGACTTCCTCGCCAACACCAGCATCGTGCTGGCCCAGAACAGCGGCGAGCTCAACAGCACCCTGACCCGGCTGGCCGTCACCACCGCGCAGCTGCGCCGCAACGCCCACAACCTCACCGAGGTGGTGGACGTGGCGCCGCTGATGTTCCAGAACCTGGCCAACACCATGTCGCCGATGGACGGCGGCTCGATGCGGCTGCACCTGCTGACCGACAAGTCCCTGCTGGACAACGAGACGATCAGCCTGTTCTGTGAACGCATCATGATGCGTTCCGACGGCTGCCGCACCGGCAAGCCCGCCGATTTCGGGCCGGACCTCGGACTCACCGCCGCCTTGCTTGGCATCTCGCAGAAATGGCACAAGTGATGAGGAAGACGCGAGCTATCGCGACGCTGGCGATCAGCGCCTGCGTCGCCGGGTGCGGGGTGACGGTGGACAGCCTGCCGCTGCCCAAGCCGACCCCGGACGGCGACAAGTACACGGTGCACGCGATCTTCGCCAACGCGCTCAACCTGCCCGATCACGCGCACGTTCGGGTGGGCGGGTCCGAGGTCGGCGTGGTCACCAAGATCAGCACCAGGAACTACCAAGCCGACGTGACCATGGAGATCACCAAGGACGTCGAGCTGCCTGCGAACACCCGCGCCGAGCTGCGCCAGTCCACCCCGCTCGGCGACATCTACGTGTCGCTGGCCAAGCCGCAGGCCGAGGCCGGGCAGCAGCCGCTGCGCGACGGCGCGGTCATTCCGGTGACGCAGACGTCGGCGGGCGCCACTGTGGAAGACCTACTGGTGTCGCTGTCGATGTTGTTCAACGGCGGCGGGATTCAGCGGCTGGCCAAGATCACCGACGACCTCAACCAGATCGTGGGCGGACGCGGACCGCAGGTCGCGGCGCTGCTCAAGCAGATGACCGACGTGGTCGGCGGGCTGCACCAGAACTCGACCCGGATCGACACGGTGCTGAGCCAATTCGACACCACCTTCGCCACGCTGCAGCGCAACCGGGCACAGCTGGGGCAGGTCGGCGACTCCCTGCCCGGCATGCTCAGCACGCTGGCGGCGGAGAACAAGAAGATCGGCCGGCTGATGACCAGGATCTCGGTCACCAGCGCCGCGCTCGGCGACTTCTCCCGCACCACCGGCGACGAGCTGGTCGGGCTGGTCGACAGCACCCAGAAGCTGATGACCGGTGTCAGCCAGATGGGCGCGAACCTCGGATCGGCGCTGGACCAGCTCAACGTGAGCTACCCGAAGATCGTCGCGTCGATGCGCGGCCCATCGCTGGCCACCGCCACCACGTACAGCTACCTGAGCATCAGCGTGCTCTACGACTCGGGCAGCCGGTGGATAGGAATCCGCGACATCGTCGACTTCTTCGGCAGCCTGGCCGTCGTGCTCGGCACCGTCTACGGCCGGGTCACCAGCAGGCCGAACCTGAAGTATCCGTACGCCAACCCGCCGTACTCGGTCGACCCGCTGCCGCAGCCCGGGCAGCCGGGCTCGCCGCCCGCGCCTCCCGGGCAGCCGCCGGCACCCGGGCAGCCGCCGGCACCC
>JABFVX010000192.1 GCA_013362555.1 Mycobacteriaceae bacterium | reverse complement strand
CGGTCGGTAACGAGGCAGGGGCCGCTGATTATGAAGGCGTGGAGGTCGACGTGGGCGTCGAGGTCAGAACCGATAATGTGACGAAGTCATTCGGTTCCCAGCGAATCTGGCAGAACGTTTCCCTGACGCTTCCGCAAGGCGAAGTCAGCGTGTTGCTCGGTCCATCCGGAACCGGTAAGTCGGTGTTCCTGAAGTGCCTGATCGGATTGTTGCGGCCCGAGCAGGGCAGTATCTATATCGACGGCACGGATATCACGACGTGCAGCAGCAAGCAGCTCTACGAAATCCGCAAACTGTTCGGCGTGCTGTTCCAGGACGGCGCGCTGTTCGGCTCGATGGATCTCTTCGACAACACCGCGTTCCCGCTGCGGGAGCACACGAAGAAGTCCGAAGCCGAGATCAAGAAGATCGTCATGGAGAAACTCGAGCTGGTGGGTCTCGGCGGCGCCGAGCACAAACTCCCCGGCGAGATCTCCGGCGGCATGCGCAAGCGCGCCGGGCTGGCCCGCGCGCTCGTGCTCGACCCGCAGATCCTGCTCGTCGACGAGCCCGACTCCGGCCTGGACCCGGTTCGCACCGCGTACATCAGCCAGTTGCTGCTCGACATCAATGCCGAGATCGACTGCACCACGCTGATCGTGACGCACAACATCAGCATCGCCCGGACCATCCCGGACAACATCGGCATGCTCTACCGGCGTGAACTGGTCATGTTCG
Source organism: Mycobacteriaceae bacterium (assembly GCA_013362555.1). GTDB lineage: Bacteria > Actinomycetota > Actinomycetes > Mycobacteriales > Mycobacteriaceae > JABFVX01. The sequence continues at coordinate 9,496 of JABFVX010000192.1, read as the reverse complement.
GCCCTCGCGAGCTGTTGCTCACCAGCGACAACCCGGCGGTGAAGCAGTTCATCAACGGCCGCCGCATCGGCCCCATCGGCATGACCGAGGAGAAGGACGAGGCGACGATGGCCCAGGAGGCCGCGCTCGTCGACGCGGGCCACCACCACGGCGGCGCCGAGGAAGTCGAAGGCATCATTCCGCAGGTGCGAGCCACCCCGGGGCTGCCGCCGCGCAAGGGCGTCGCGCGCAGGCGCGCCCGGGTGCGGCAGATGCTGCCCAGTCTCCCGCCGGAGGCGCAGGCCGCGATCATGCAGAGCCTGTCGGAGGAGGAAGACCTCGACACCCAGGTCCTGCCCGCCTATCCCGCTGCCTACCCGCAGCCCGGTCCGCACCAGCAGCAGCCCCCACTCCCACAAGCCCGGCCCGGCCAGGCGCCGGCCGGCGGATAGAGACAATGTCGATTGCCGTACCCGAGAAGATCACCCGCCCGGTCAACGCAAGCCTGACCCAAGCCGGGAACATCTTCGGACTGCTGGTGGACGTCGGGCGCAAGTCGCTGCAGCGTCCGTTCCAGTGGCGCGAATTCATCGAGCAGAGCTGGTTCATCGCCAGCGTCTCGATCCTGCCGACGGCGATGGTCGCGATCCCGTTCGGGGCCGTGGTGTCGCTGCAGACAGGCGCGCTGATCAAGCAGATCGGCGCGGAGTCGTTCACCGGCGCGACCAGCGTGCTGGCCACCGTGCAGCAGGCCGCGCCGGTGGTCACCGCGCTGTTGATCGCGGGTGCGGCAGGCTCGGCCGTGGCCGCGGACCTCGGTTCGCGGACCATCCGCGAGGAGATCGACGCGATGCGCGTGCTCGGCATCGACCCCGTGCACCGGTTGGTGGTGCCGCGGGTGCTGGGCATGATCCTGGTCGCGCTGCTGCTCAACGGCATGGTCTCGGTGGTCGGCATCGCGGGCGGGTACTTCTTCAACGTGCTGCTGCAGGGTGGCACCCCCGGCGCCTACCTCGCGTCCTTCTCGGCGCTGGCGCAGCTGCCGGACTTGTGGATAGGCGAGATCAAGGCGGCGGTGTTCGGTCTGATCGCCGGGGTGATCGCGGCCTACAAGGGCTTGAATCCGCTGCCCGGACCCAAGGGTGTCGGAGACTCGGTGAACCAATCCGTGGTTATAACCTTCATTGTGCTGTTCATCATGAACTTGCTGTTGACGCTGGTGTACCTCCAGGTCATTCCGGCCAAGGGCGCGTGACCGATGGTCGTGACACATCGTCTGCAGCGAAGCGGCATGGCGGTTCGCAGGGCTGCGCGGCTGCCGCTGAACGCGGTGGACCGCGCGGGCGAACAGATGTCGTTCTACTCCCGGGCCATCGCCTGGATCCCGCGCACCATCCTGCATTTCCGCAAGGAGGTGCTGCGGCTGCTCGCCGAGGTCACGTTCGGCAGCGGCGCGCTGGCCGTCATCGGCGGCACCGTCGGCGTGATCCTGCTGCTGTCCGGCTCGGTCGGCGTGGTGGTCGGCCTGCAGGGTTACAAGGCGCTCGACGCGATCGGCAGCTCGGCGCTGACCGGCTTCCTGACCTCGTACATCAACACTCGCGAGATCGCGCCGCTGATCGCGGCGATCGCGCTGTCGGCCACGGTGGGCTGCGGTTTCACCGCCCAGCTCGGGGCGATGCGGATCTCCGAGGAGATCGACGCGCTCGAGGTCATGGCGGTGCCGAGCGTGCCGTTCCTGGTGACCACGCGCGTCATCGCGGGATTCGTCGCGGTAGTGCCGCTGTACGTCGTCGGGCTGCTCGCGTCCTACATAGCCTCGCGGCAGGTGACGGTCTGGTTCCAGGGCCAGTCCACCGGCGCCTATGACCACTACTTCAATCTGTTCCTGCCACCTCAGGACGTGCTGTATTCGTTCCTGAAGGTGTTGGTGTTCTCGTTCGTGATCATCCTGATCCACTGCTACTACGGCTATCACGCGAGCGGCGGCCCGGCCGGCGTCGGCGTGGCCGTCGGCAGGGCGGTCCGGGCGTCGATCGTCATGGTGAACGTCCTCGACTTCTTCCTCGGCCTGGCCATGTGGGGAACCTCGACGACAGTGCAGGTGGCGGGATGAGCGGCGGCGGCGCGCGGGCGGCCCGGCTGCGGACAGCCCGAGTCCGGGTCCTGGGCCTCGCGTTCTTCCTGGTGCTGGCGCTGTTCGTCTGGCTGTGCATCGCGATCTACCGGCAGCAGTTCACCACCTTCACCAAGGTGGACCTGGTGACCGACACGATCGGCAACACGCTGCCGATGCAGGCGGACGTGAAGGTGCGGGGGCTGACGGTCGGGCACGTGAAGTCGAGCTCCACCACCAACGGCCGCGTCACCTCGGTGCTCATGCTGGACCCGAGCAAGGCGGACAAGATTCCCGCCAACGTCACGGCCCGGCTGCTGCCCAAGACGCTGTTCGGCGAGCGCTACGTCGACTTGGTGCTGCCGAAGGATCCCTCGGGGCGGCCGCTGCGCACGGGCGACGTCATCGGGCAGGACGCGAGCGGCAACGCGCTGGAGCTGACGAAGCTGTTCGACACGCTGCTCCCGCTCCTGCAGGCGGTCCCGCCGCAGAGCTTGGCCGCGACGCTCGGCTCGCTTGCCCAGGCGCTGTCCGGCCGCGGCGACGACCTCGGCGTCACGGTGGACCGGCTCCAGTCGATCTTCGCGCAGACCAACGCGGTGATGCCGGACCTGCAAGAGGACATCAAGCAGTTCGCCACATTCGCCAAGACCTACTCCAATGCCGCTCCGGACCTGGTCGACGCGCTGAACAACCTGCGCACCACCAACTCCACGGTGATCCAGAAGCGCTCGGACGTCGACGCGCTGGTCGCGAGCCTCACCCCGACCGCGAGCCACCTCGCCGACTTCCTGAACGCCAACCGGGACAACGTGATCGGCATTGCCGCGGACTCCCGCGAGACGCTCGGCTACCTGGCCGAGTACTCGCCGAGCTACGTGTGCACGATGCGCAACTTCGCCATCGCGGTGCCGAAGATCAACAAGATCCTCGGCCAGGGCACCGACACCCCGGGATCCCGGGTGACCGTCGAACTGACCAATCCCCGCGGCCGGTATCTGCCGAACCAGGACGAGCCGCGCTGGCTCGACACCCGCGGGCCGTGGTGCGAACCGGTCCCGGCGAACGGCGTCGACCCGGGCCAGTACCCGAGCGGCCCGCCGAACGACGGCTCCTACCAGCCGCCGAGCCGCAATCCCGGCCCGCAGCACGGACTGAACCTGGCCCCGCCGCCGGGACTCAAGCCGGTGTCGAAGCCGGTGTACGGCCCTGCCGCGAAGCCCGTGGCCGCGCATGCGCACGGCCGCTCCGCGCCGTCCATCGCGGGCTCGCCGATGGAGCAGCGCGCCCTGAGCGCGGTGTACAGCGCGGCGACCGGCATCCCGGCCAAAGACATTCCGTCGTGGGCGACGCGCATCGGCGCCCCGGCCCTGCGCGGAAGCGAGGTGAGCGTGAGGTGACGGCATCACAGTGCGTCCGCGCGCTCGGCCGCGGGCAGAACCGTAGCGAGGTGAGCGTGAGGTGACGGCATCACAGTGCGTCCGCGCGCTCGGCCGCGGAGAGAACAGGAGCGAGGTGAGCGTGAAGTGAACAACACCAGACCGGCGCTCATCAAGCTCGTCGTCTTCGCGGTGGTGACGATCTTCCTCACCACCATGCTGGCGCTGTCCATCGCCAACTACGGCGCGGGCGGGACCGAGTTCAAGGCTGTCTTCACCGACGTGACCTCCCTCAACCCGGGCGACGACGTGCGCATCGCGGGCGTGCGGGTTGGCCAGGTCGCCGGGATCAAGATCGTCGACAAGCGGCTGGCCGAGGTCTCCTTCGAGGTGAAGGACCGCGACTGGCTGCCCGCGTCGACTACGGCCACCATCCGCTACCGCAACCTGGTCGGCCAGCGCTACATCGCGCTGGAGCAGGGCGCGGGCGACTCCGGCCGCAAGATCAACGAGGGCGGGGCCATCCCGCTGTCGCAGACTCGGCCCGCGCTGAACCTCACGACCCTGTTCAACGGGTTCCGCCCGCTGTTCCAGACGCTCACCGCCGAAGACATCAACAAGCTGTCGTACGAGATCATCCAGGTGTTCCAAGGCGAGGGCGGCACCATCGAAGACCTGCTGCAGACCACCGCCGCGCTGACCAACAAGATCGCCGACAAGGACGCGGTGATCGGCAGCCTGGTGGCCAGTCTGAGCAAGGTGCTGCAGACGGTGAACAGCCACGACGACCAGCTCGCCGGGTTGATCACCAACACTCAGGCGCTGATCTCCGGGCTGGACGCGGAGCGCGGCACCATCGGCCGGGCGCTCGGTTCGCTGGGCAACCTGACCGATTCCACCGCGTACGTGCTCGGGCAGACCGCGCCGTCGCTGCAGGGCTCGATCTCGGGCCTGCGCCAGCTGAGCGGCGAAATCGTCCACCGCAAGGGCGAAGTCAACCGCGCGCTGACGAACCTGCCGCTGAAGATGGAGAGGCTGGGCCGGGCGGGCAGCTACGGCTCGTGGTTCCAGTTCTACCTCTGCGGCATCGACATCGTCGTCGGCCCCGGCTACCAGGACGCACCGAACCTGAGCATCCCGGCGGGACTGCCGACGATCAACCAGCCCATCTACACCAACGCCGCCCCGCGCTGCCACCACCGCGCAATGGAGACGACGCGATGACAGAAGAAGCTCTCCGGCGGCGCAGGCGCCGAGTCCCGCGGCGCACCCCGGCTCAGCTGGGCGCACTGGGCCTGGGATTCCTGCTGCTGGCGCTGATGTCAGTGATGGCGCTGGACTCGCTGCCGATCCTCGGCGCCGGGCAGACCTACACCGCCGAGTTCAAGGAGGCCGCGGGCCTCAAGGCGGGCAACGAGGTGCGCATCGCGGGGGTGAAGGTCGGCACCGTCACCGACGTGGGTCTCGACGGTCCCAAGGTGCTCGTGCGCTTCCGCACCAAGGACGCCTGGATCGGCGACCAGACCACCGCCTCGATCCAGATCAAGACGCTGCTCGGGCAGAAGTTCCTGGCACTGGACCCGGAGGGGTCGAAGACGCTGGACCCCGACACTCGGATCCCGCTGTCGCGCACGGTTTCTCCGTATGACGTCATCGACGCGTTCAGCGATGCGGCCAAGCAGATCGACGACATCGACACCAAGCAGCTCACCGAGAGCATGGAGGTGTTGGCGAAGACCTTCTCGGGCACGCCCGCGCACGTCCGCTCCGCGATCGACGGGGTGTCGCGGCTGTCGGACACTCTCGGCAAGCGCGACCAGGAGCTCAAGAAGCTGTTCAGCGCCACTCGCGGAGTGACGCAGGTGCTTTCGGACCGCAACGACCAGTTCCAGCGGCTGATCGCCTCCGGCGGGCGGCTGCTCACCGAGCTCAACTACCGCCAGACCGCGATCAAGCAGCTGCTGTCCGGCGCGAGCGTCGTGGCCGATTCGCTGTCCACCTTGGTGCAGCAGAACGAGGCGCAGATCGGGCCCGCGCTCAAGAACCTCAAGGCGGCCATCGACATTCTCAATGCCAACCAGGCCAACATCAGCAAGACGCTGAAGCTGGCGGCTCCGTTCTACGGCCTCTACGCCAACGTGCTCGGCAACGGCCGCTGGTTCGACGCGGTGATCACCAACTTGATCCCGCCGGGCCTGCCCAACAGCCTCGACCCGGGCCGCCCGCCGATCCGCACGATCGGAGGCACCCGATGAACGCGATCCGGAACATGCAGGGTCGGCGCAGGTCAGCTGTGATCATCGGGCTGGCGGCGCTGCTGGTGCTCGCGGGCGGAGGCGGCTACTGGCTGTACGGCAAGCTCACCACCACGCACATCACCGCGTACTTCGACCGCACCGTGGCCATCTATCCCGGCTCCGAGGTGCGGGTGCTCGGCGTGCAGGTCGGCAAGGTCGCGTCGGTGACCCCGCAGGGCGACCGGGTCAAGGTGGAGATGAACGTCAAACGCTCCGTGGACATTCCGGCCGACGCCAAAGCGGTGCAGATCAACCCGTCGGTGGTCGGCGACCGGTTCATCCAGCTGGCTCCGGCGTACACCGGCGGCCCGAAGATGGCGCGCGACGCGGTCATCCCGAAGGAGCGCACCGCGACCCCGGTCGAGGTGGACCGGCTCTACAAGAGCATCAAGGACCTGTCCGACGCGCTCGGCCCGAACGGGGCCAACAAGAACGGCGCGGTCACCGATCTGCTCAAGACCTCGGCGGCCAACCTCTCGGGCAACGGCGAGGCGCTCGGCACCAGCCTCACCAACCTCTCTCGGGCCGCGCGGTATTTGTCGGACTCCCGCAACGACATCTTCGACACGGTGAAGAACCTGCAGGTGTTCGTCAGCGCGCTGGCCGTCAACGACCAGCAGGTGCGGACTTTCAACGCGCAGTTGGCGAGCCTGTCGGGCTTCCTCGCCGCGGAGCGCGCCGATCTGGGCAACGCGTTGCAGAAGCTGTCGGTGGCCCTCGGCGACATCGCCCGGTTCATCGACGCCAACCGGGAGATGGTGGCGCAGAACGCCGCCGGGCTCACCACGCTCACCCGCATCTTGGCCCAACAGCGCGACGACATCGCCAAGGCGCTGCCGGTGCTGCCGGTGGCGCTGAGCAACTTGATCAATATCCACAACGGCGAGTCCGGCACGCTGGACATGCGCGCAAACCTGACCGACCTGCAGGACCCGATGGGGGCGCAGTGCAGGTTGCTGCAAATCCAGAAGTACAAGCCGGGCGATCCGGGCGCCGAGGCGCTGGGCCGCACGCTGGCTCCGATCGTGGCGCACTGCAAGGAGATCGGCGACCAGATCACCCACGGGGTGAAGACGCCGTCGCTGGTGCTGCCGTTCGGCATCCTGTCCAACGACAACATCCAGCGCAACCCGGTGCCCGGCACTGTGCCCGGCGTCGACTCTGCCCGCCCGCCCGCCTCGCAGACCCCGGGAGGCACCCGGTGAGCAACCTTCGCAGTCTGAGCGCCGCAGCGGCGCTGGGCCTTTCGGCTGTCGTGCTGACCGGCTGCGGTGGGGTGTACGACATCCCGCTGCCCGGCGGGGCGAACATCGGCGATCACCCGAAGACCTTGCACATCCAGTTCGAGGACGTGACGGACTTGGTGCCGCAGGCCGCGGTGAAGGTGGACGGCGTGCCGGTCGGCCGGGTCGACGCGATTGACGTGGCGCAGGGCGGCTGGACCGCGGACGTGACCGTGCTCGTGAACAACTCGGTGCGGCTGCCCGGCAACGCGATCGCCGCGGTGCAGCAGACCAACCTGCTCGGGGAGAAGTTCATCGAGCTCTCGCCGCCCGCGCAGGAGACCGCGAGCGGGCAGCTGGCTGACGGCGCCACCATCCCGCTGTCGCGCACCCGCACCGCCACCGACATCGAGCAGGTTCTCGGCGCGCTGTCGCTGCTGCTCAACGGAGGCGGAGTGGCTCAGCTGCAGCCGATCGTGACCGAGCTGAACAAGACGTTCGGCGGGCGCGAACCGAAGGTGCGCGCGCTGCTGGAGCAGTCGAAGACCCTGATCCAGGGGCTGGAGAAGCAGGTCGGCGATATTCAGGCCGCGCTGGACGGACTGGATGTGCTCGGCGCGCGGACCGGCAAGCAGACCGAGCAGATCGGCAAGCTGCTCGACGAGCTGCCCAAGGGCATCCGCATCCTGGACGAACAGCGCCCGGAGATCGTCAACATGCTCGGGCAGCTGGATCGGCTGGGGCAGGCGGGCCAGTCGGTGCTGTCGCGCTCGAAGGACAACCTCGTGGCCGACCTGCTCGCCCTGCGCCCGACCCTGCAGGAACTGGGCAAGGCCGCGCCGGACCTGGTGACCTCGTTCCCGCTGGTGTTGACCTACCCGTTCCCGGACGCGGCGCTGGAGAGCACCTACGGCGGGCAGATGAACACCTGGCTGTCGGTGGACCTGTCCATCGGCACCACCCTGCACAACCTCGGTGTCGGGCAGCCGAATCCGGTGTACATCCAGCCGGTGGGCCCGCGGGTCCCGGTGGACCCGGCCAACCCGTACTACAACGGCAACGGCCCGCGCCCGGGTTGGCCGACGGTGTCGCTGCTGCCGATCGCCCCGGTGGCGGCGCCCGCCCCGCCCCCGGCTCCCAACCCGATCGCGGGGCTGCTCAACCAGCTCCGAGGTGGTCGTCGATGACGAAAACTGTTCGCGTTCAGCTCCTGGTCTTCGTGGCCGTCGCTTTGCTCGGCGTCGCCTATGTCGGGGCGAAGTACGTCCGGCTGGACACCCTGCTCGGCATCGGCGAATACAAGGTCACACTGGATTTGCCGCACACCGGCGGCATCTTCCGGAATGCCGAAGTCACCTACCGCGGGGTTCCAGTGGGAAGGGTCGACGATCTCGACCTCACCGCGCAGGGCGTGCGGGTCACTCTGGTGCTCAACTCCGGCGGCCCGAAGATCCCGGCCTCCGCGCGCGCGGTGGTCGCGAACCGGTCGGCGATCGGCGAGCAGTACCTCGACCTGCAGCCGGATAGCGGCGACGGCCCGTACCTGAAGGAGGGGTCGGCGATCCGCGGCGCGGTGACGACGCCGCTGCCCGTCAACGACCTGGTCAAGAGCATCAACACCTTTGCCGCCTCGGTGCCGCTGGACGATCTGCGCACCACCGTGACCGAGCTGGGCAAGGCATTCAACGGCCAGGGCGACAACCTCCAGGTCGTGGTGGCCTCGCTCAACAGCTTCACCGACGCGTGGAACGCCGCGCTGCCGCAGACGCTGAAGCTGATCAAGGACGGCCGCGTGGTGCTGAACACCCAAGCGGCGCAGGCGCAGTCGATTGAGCAGTTCGCCAGCGGGCTCGACCAGGTCAGCGCGCAGCTGCGGGCCAGCGACTCCGACATCCGGCGCCTCATCGGCACCGGCAAGCAGGGCAGCGACCAGATCGACAAGCTGCTCGACGAGAGCGGTCCGGCGCTGACCGCGGACCTGACGAACCTGCGCACGGCGCTGCAGGCGATCTCGCCCAAGGCGTGGGCGATCAAGCCGCTGCTGCAGGACTTGCCGGGGCTCTCGCTCGGCCCGTCCTCGACCGCGCCCGGCGACGGCACCACGCACTTCGGCTTGGTGCTCGAGCTCAACAACCCGCCCGCGTGCACGCAGGGCTACGAGGGCACGCAGCGGATCATCGCGGAGATGAAGGCGAAGAACCCGAACTTCGACGACGAGCGGGACGAATTCCCGTTCAACGCCAACGCGAAATGCACGGTGCCCCAGGGCAGCGTCACCGACGTCCGCGGCGGCTCCCGCGCCGAGCTGGCCGATCCCAAGATCGCCCAGCCGTGGGACAACAAGCCCAAGACCATGCCGGACACCCTCAACCTCCAGCCCCTGGCCTCCCAAATGGCCGCTCTGATCGGCGTCCACCCCAAGTAAAGATCTTCCAGAATGACCCGTGACGTGCGCTGGGCGCACGTCACGGGTCGTTCTGGAAGGTGGTGAAGTTGGTGAAG
>JABFVX010000401.1 GCA_013362555.1 Mycobacteriaceae bacterium | reverse complement strand
AGCCTTCGTGGATCGCGCGCCACGACGTATGGGCATCGTCCTCGGAGACGACGCCGCCGGCCAGATGCGGTTCGAGCCGCGAGAGGTAGGTATGCCATCCGGTCGCGGTCTGCGCGACCGGGAGGTCGTCGACGGTGGTGACGAAGGTCAGGCGGCACCCGCCGGGCTCGGCGGCGAGTTCGAAGCTCTGGGACTGCTCGTCGAAGTCCCAAGCCAGCCGATGCCGAACACTGACCTCAGCAGCACCTGAATGACCCATGAGTTGCGCCTGACGCAACCAATGGGTCGTTCCGGAGGTTGCAGCGCAGGCCGGGGGTCACGGGCGCAATGCGCCGAATACGTTCGCGCCCAATGACTCCGACGCGGCGCCCACGAAGAACTCGTAAACGGCCCTGGTGTACTCGTCGGGTGCGACCCGCCCGTCACCGTCGAGGTCGATACTGTCGAAACTGACGGCGGCGTCGGCAGCCGACACCCGCATGGTGGTCAGCAAGCGCACGTATTCGTCGCGATCGAGGTATCCGTCGTCATTGCCGTCGGCGATGGCGAACAGTTGCCTCCAGCTCTGGTCGGCGGCCGCAAGCATGGCAGGCTCGACTTCGAAAGCCCTGACGAACTCGGCCTCGCTGATGCGACCGTCGTCATTGCCGTCGCTGTGGCGCAGCATCTGCTCCCACAGCGTTGCCATAGTCCCGGTCGCCTGCTCCACTTTGGGGCCGCTGTCGGATTGCCCGTGTGCGAGGGCCACCCGGCCGGGCAACGACAGATACTCGTCCCGGTCGAGGTAGCCGTCGCCGTTGGTGTCGAGTTGCCGGAAGCGCAGAACGAGTTTGTGCCGCCGTAGGTCCGGATCCGCCATTTCTCACCTCTTCGCGTGTGTGACGCACGCTGCGTGGTTCGACTGGGTTTGTCAAGCAGGTACCGGAATCTCTGGGAAGGGCCGTGGGTCGCATCCGGGGCGATCACGCAGGGGCAACCAGCGGATGCTGCATATTCAAACATATACTTGCACAAGGGCTAAGTTGCACATAAAGTGACGTCATGTCGGTGACCCCCTATGTCGAGGCCGATCTGGACGCAGCGTTCGCAGCGCTCGGCGACCGTACGCGGCGAGCGATCGTGGGCCGGCTGGCGCAAGGGGAGGCGACCGTCGGCGAACTCGCCGCACCGTTCGACATGACCCACCAGGCAGTCTCCCGCCATATCGGCATACTTCGCCGTTGCGGTCTGGTCCGACAGCGGGTCGACGGCCAACGGCGACCGTGTCGGTTGGATGTCGAACGCATGCAGGAGCTGGCCGGCTGGATCAGTGAGCAGCAGCGGGAATGGGAGTCACGCCTCAACCGGCTCGACGACCATGTCGCACAGTTGCGTGAGATGCAGTCCCGATGAAAGCCGATGTCACGCTGGACGGCGATCAATTGATCGCCACCCGCCACATCGACGCGGATCCCGCGCTGGTGTGGGAGGCCTTCACCACGCCGGAGCACCTGGCCGCGTTCTGGGGCGGCGACCATGCCACCGTGACCTCGGGCTCGGTGACTGTCGACCTGCGGGTCGGCGGGACCTTCCAGTTGGAGACCCGCGGCGCCGACGGCAGCCGTCGCCCCCTGCGTTTCCGGTACGAGGCTGTCGATGCACCTTCCCGGCTGGTGCTGTCCGAGTCGCACACCGGTCTCATCACCGAGATCCGCCTGGAGCCGAGCGGCAAAGGGACCACGGTGGTAGTTCATCAACGCAAACTGCCGCCCGAACTGCAAACCGAACGGGCCCGGACCGGACTGGCCGGAATCCTCGATCGGCTCGATGCCGTACTGGAAGACCTGACCACACGAGATCGGAGTCGGACCACATGACTACCCGCGAGCAGATCCTCGACCGCTACATGGACGGCTTCCGGCGCAGCGATCACGAGGCAATCCTGAACTGCCTCACCGAGGATGTCGTTTGGCGCATCCACGGCGTTCGAACCACGAGCGGCAAGGCGGAGTTCGACGACGAGATCGAGAACCCCGCCTTCGAGGGCAGTCCCGCACTGGTCGTCGACCGCGTCATCGACGCGGGCAGCGTATTCGTCGTCACGGGCACCGGCACCGGACGCCACCGCGAGCGTGGACCTTTCCACTTCGCCTACAACGACCTGTTCACGTTCCGAGACAACCTGATCGCACAGGTCGACTCCTACGTCGTCACCCTTCAATGACGCCGCGAGCTCGACCAAGCCTTCCGGAGACTTCCACACCCGAACCTTGTCGTTGCACCCGCAGCTGCGGGTGTGGGCGTGAGGTTCGGGTGTATCCGGTCATCAGCCGGTGGGTTTCACTCGGGCGCGGCGCAGTTCCGTCCGGCTTCAGAACTGAAGTGCCGGCGCATTGCCCAGCGTGAACTGAAACGTCTTGCTCCAGAACGAATATGACACTCCGGGTGGAACATCGGTCCGGACCGCGTCGGCATACCCGTACGACGTGGCGATCCCCTGCTGCGCCGCGTTCGCCTGATAAACCGTCGTGTAGTTCGCTTCGAAATTCAGTGTCACCTGAACGTGATTCGCGAGCGCCATCGCGTTGAGGTCGGACATCAATGCTCGGATCCTCCCCTTGCACACGTCACATGGACCCTGACTGCCACTCAAAACGATGCGGACGCGCCATAGTTGCCGCCAATCCTTGCCGGTGAGGATATTGCTGATCTCCTCCAACACCGGCAGCTCGGCGTCGTTCCTGGTCGCGTCCACCCGAGGTTGCTCGAACATATTGTTCGGATTCAGATAGGCGAACTGCTGTCCGCCGCGAGCCGTGGCACGCTCCAGTGCGGTCAAAGTCCCATGCAGTTCGCTGTTCGCGAAAACCCGGCCGCGGCACCACACTCCGCCGTTCGCCGCCTCGTCGCGAACCACCCGGGCATCGGTTCGCCGCACCAGCCTCTTGGCTCCGTCGTTGAGCACTCCCTGCTCGTACGCCGACATGCCATGCAGTTTAGCTGCAATGCCTTGGAGAAAAACCCTCAGGTCATTGTCCGGAAGAGCCTCCTGAGAAACAAGATTCGTAATAGCGGCTTGGTCGCCGACATTGTCGGTGTCCAGGGCCGTTCCGGGCACGCCAACCATTTCCGCACCTTTCCTCGCCCTGCCCCCGTTCGGGGCGGCAGAGCTCCTCGTCCACAACAGTATGGTCCGCACCCGAAACCAATTGTCCGTGAACGCAAGTCACGCATGAGCGGTCGATCGATCGCAGCAGCCTGCACCCGAACCTCACGCCCACACCCGCAGCTGCGGGTGTGGGCGTGAGGTTCGGGTGCAGTCACGTCAAGGCGACAATTGCTCGGCCACGGACGCGTGAGCGGCGACGACCCGCCAGCCACGCGAGTCGTGCGCCCAGGCCCGGGTGTAGCGCATCCTGGCCGCGAACGGCGATCCGTGCACGCTGCCCTCGACGACGCCCAGGAACCACGTCACCCCGGTGGTCCCGTGCACCAGCACGGTCAGTTCTTCTTCCTCGAGCCTGCTCACGACCTGAGCCCCGGTGCGGTGCAGCTCGAGATCGTCGGCCTTGGTGAATGTGTCCGCGCCGAGGGTGAAGAGCAGACGGTCGTCCAGCAACTCATCCAGCGCCTGGACATCTCCGGCGAACTGCGCGGCTTGGAGCCGCCGTTCGGCTTCGCGAAGTTCCTTCTCCATTGCACTCACTCTGCCGGCTTGTTCGCAGCCCGGCACCCGCGTTCCGCTTACCGCGGAAATGACCGGACCCGCCCGCTGGTGACTGGACCGCGACAGCCGCCGTACCGCTCCCCCACCTGACCCCGCACGGAACAGGGCCGGCAAGTGGCCGCGCTCGGCCCGGACAGAACCTCAAATCGGGAATACCCCGAGCGGCGCCGAGCCGGGGTCCTGGACGGCGATCAGGCCGTGCCCGTCGACGCGGGTATTCGGTCCGACTGCCGTCGGATCTATCGATCCGAATGCCGCGACTGCCGCGGGACCACAACGTGGCCGGCCATCGTCATCGTCGTCAATGTCCGCGTACCCCGTCAATGTCGCGTCCACCTCAGCCCGGTGCGGCTCGCCGATGAACGTATCCTGCTCCAGCGCGTCGCCAAAAACACACAGCCGCAACAACTTACCGTTCTCGGCTATTGCCCACCCGTCACAGCCGTAGTCCGAGCCGTACCAATGGGCGGCTCCGAACCGCAGACTCAGCCGCTCCAATTCGCCAGGCGCGGATTCAGCGGGTTCTATTGATATCGCATGGCCGCAGATGAGCGTCCAACCATCCCTGTGCGGAGTCAGGTACACCGCGCCGGAACCCCTCACTCCGAGACCGAGGTCCTGAGTCGCGGGGACCGCGCAGGTGAGGCGGAGTTCGTCGAGCAGCGCCGCGTGGTCCCCGGTAGGCACGGCCACCCAGGTGAAGAGTATGTCTCCGTTTTCCGCACCGAGCGGGCGAGGCGTCTCCTCCGCGCTCATGTCCCGAAGGATGCGCCGAAGCATCGCCTGCTCGTCGACGTCGAGGGCGCGCCAGCCGCCGACCTCGGCCACCGCACCCAAGTCTCCGGCGGCGAACCGGCGCGCGACCGAGGTCAAGATCTCCTTTTCGAGCATCACCAATCAGTACACCGGTGGACCGTGGGAGACCAGCCCGCACGACTTCAGCGTGAGCGGAACATCGTATAACTCGGGAGACCGCACACTTTCCTCGGATAGTGGGCACCTGTGCCGGTATTCGTCGCATAGCGTGCGGTCTCCCGACCGATCCCCACCTCCACAATGACCCATGATTTGCGTTCAACGCACGCCACGGGTCGTTCTGGAAATTGGCCGTCGTTCAACACCAATAAACCCCCAGCAGTTCGTGCACGGCTCGATGCAGGATCGGAGCCAACGCCCCGATCGGCGAACCGCCCGATCGTTCATTTCCGCTCGAGTTGGACAGAGGCGTGCGCCGATCCGTTGTGTCTAACTCTATGGCGGCAGCGCCGACCTGCTGATCTCGGGCCATTCCGGATTGGGAATTCATGCCGATCGAGATTCCGAATGAATTGCGGCCTGTCGCATCGATTCTGGGCGGCGTGGAATGGCGGACGGCGGAGTTCTTCGGCTTGCCTGCTCGCGCCGAACACGACCTCGACAACGCGATCACGCTCGGCGAGGTAGCGCACCTCCAGGAGCTTGCCAAGACGCACCCCGGCTACGGCACAGTGCCCGCCGCCCGACTGCTGTCCGACATATCGACGGAGCTGACCGGCCACGCCGACCCCTACCACCTGCTCCTGCGCTACCGCGAAGCGTGGATCGAATCCGGAACGCCGACCTCGCTCGCGGACCTCGCGCCGCGGACGCCGGAGGCCGGCACCGGATGGGGCTCGTGGGACAGGAGCGACCCCGCCGAGTACATGACCCGCAACTATTGGGGCTATTGGGAGGACGGCCGATGGCAAGGCGACTCGTTCTCGCCGCCGCGTTTTGTGGAGGGCACCTACGTGCATGACACGTTGATCATTCCCAAGGTTCACGAAGCGATGGCGAAACTGGGCATCGAGATTCGCTCGATCGACAACGTCCACGAATTCGCGGGGGCGAATCTCTACCCGGGAATGGCCATCATGCCCTTCGTCAAATCCGGCGAGGGTCGCTATATCGCTTTCACCTACACGGGCAGTCCGAAGGAACATCAGGTGTGGCGCGCGGCGGCCGGCGACGGGACCTACCGTTATCGGGACAGTCACGGAATCCCTCGGTCGATGCACCTCCCGACAGTGTTCTCCGAGCACCAAAAAGTGATCGCGGACAGCGGAGCTCGCCATTTCCCCGGCACCCCCGACGCGTTCCGCAATACCGTGCACACGTTGAGCGTCAGCGCCGACATACGCGAGGGCGACGGCTTCGACTACGCGCCCGCCTCGCCGGGGGCCGTGACCGCGCCTGCGGTGCAGCGGAAACGATGGGCGGTGGAGGCCTACGTGTTCGAATCTGTTTCATCCGAGCCCAAGGTCGAATGGCAGGGAACAGAGGCCGTCGTCAACGCG
Organism: Mycobacteriaceae bacterium; assembly: GCA_013362555.1. Lineage (GTDB taxonomy): Bacteria > Actinomycetota > Actinomycetes > Mycobacteriales > Mycobacteriaceae > JABFVX01. The sequence goes on along the minus strand of JABFVX010000401.1, from coordinate 20,705 downwards.
GCCGAACATGGCTTCGTCTCCTATCGAATGTCCAACACTCCCGGCCACGACAACGCCTCCTATTTCATGGGGGACCAGAGTTTTCCCAAGACCCCGCTCTATCGCGAGCGGTGGGCGAATTTCCTCGACGGGCACCCCAGGGTGAAGGCGTGGCGGGAGGTCGTGTCGCTGGACGGCGACCTGCCGCCCGGTGTGCGATCGGTATCGATAGGCGAAGACGGACTCGCCGCCTACGTCGTGACGCTCTACGACCATCCGGAGCTGTTGGGGCGCACCTACACATGGGCGCACCCGGAGCGAATCGCGCATGACGGGATACCCCCGGGCGCGCCGGGCGACCCTCCGACCCCGCCCCCGTCCGGGGCGCTCGCCTACCCCAGCGGCAACGTCGATTCCGCTACTGCCAAATCCGTCGTGATAGCTCAACTGTCGACGCTGTTGCCAGGCCGGTCGCCGGAACTGATCGGAGCGAGCCACAATGTCATGCGGGCACTGGTGACCCAGGCTAAGCCCGGCACCGATCCGGTAGCCCCGACGGTGCGGGTCGTTTACGGGCCCGGCGGGCCGCGGGTGCGGATCGAGGTGCCAGGTATCGGTGAGCTGCCGCAGCTCGCCGCCTTCCGCCCGTTCCGCAGCGGCATCGTCGTAGACGATGACCGCCGCATGTCCGGATGGGCGGAGGTGGCGGCCGCACCGGGCGCCGCCCGGGACATCGGCGCGGACCTCGCACGCGGTCAAGGCCACGAGATTCGCGCTGCAAGCGCGGGCAGAGTCCAGGCGGACCCCGCCACGGCCATCCGCAACCACCTCCGGGACGTCCTCGGTCCGGACCGGTCACGCCGGCAGGATGCGATAGGTCTCGGCGCTGTCGCCGCCGAGTGGGCCGCGGCGAGCAGCGACGGCAGAATCGGAGTCCGGGTGGAGTCCACCAACGAGCGGATCAGAGTCGCCGTCGACGTCACCGTGCTGATGTCGGGCACGCACAACCGGACGGCGGACGCCGCATTCCTGGCTTCGGCGATGTACACCGCCAACGCGAGCGGCATCGACCTGCAACCGCTCAGCGGCAGGGTCGTGCGGAAGACCTTGTGGTTCGAGCTGAACGGCCGCGCCGCAGGCCCGTCGACCGATCCGACGTCCGGAAGCGACACGCCGGCGCCGCCGAGCCGATAGCCCGCCTTCGTCAGGGCAGCGATCCCCCAGCGGTTCGTGCGCAGCATCACGCAACCTTGCTCGCATGAGGTACCCGTGTTCGAAACCGGCTGCGAGCATGGCGGGAAACTCCGCTTTGGGACAGGAAGCGGCCGAGCTGGTCGGTGGCCCAGGCACGCACGTGTGGGGTCGCCGACTGCCGGTGGACAGTTGTCGGGTCCTCGCGGGCGACCCCATGGCTGCAATCGGCGCCGCGGCAGCGTGCTTCGCCGTCCAGTCGGCGCGCTACCGTTTCCTACAGCAGCTCGTCGGGACAGATGGGAGAACCGGCAACGGTCGCCGGGCACTCTATTTCAACGACTACGGCGCCGACGGTCAAGGAATCGCCGGATGGGTCTCCGACGACGGCACCCTGTCCTTTCGAGTGCGGGCCGGCGACACGACACCGACCGTGACGGCGATGTTCGACGAGATGATGTCCGCACTCGGCATGTATGTCTGTTCGATTCGCTGGCAGTGGTCCGAGTTCACCGAGGCCGTGGCGGCCCGACACGGATTCACGCAGGTCTCGTTCGACGGCCACGACGTACTGTGCCCATCCGCTGCGACCGACGGTCTGCTCGTGAAATTCACCCGTCCGGACAGGCCTACCCGGCCCCCATCGCCGGAGCTCGCGCGCGAAACGCGCGCTCTGCCCGTCCGGTGACTCCAGAATGACCCGTGAAGTGCGTTGGATGCACGCCATGGGTCATTCTGGAGAGTTGGCAGCCCAGCCACTCAGACGCCCGCGACGACAAACACGTGTGCCTCGTCCGGATCGAGGGCCCGGCCGCGGTCGAATGCGCGAATGAAGTCTTGCTCGCCCAGCACCTGCCGCGCTGCCTTCGTCGCTCGGTCCACGTCGTCGCGTCGGTGTGCGGGCACTGGCGTGGCTGCCGACGTACGGGCCGCCGCGGCACAGCCGAGCAGGACGGCGGCCCGGTCGTGATGTCCGGCAAGCGCTTCGGCGGCCGCGAGACCTTCGATCGCGCCGGCTCGATTCACGGTGTCGGCTGCCGCGCTCGCCACGAGATAACACTCGAGGTGCAAGGTTCGAGCGGCGTCCGGATCGCCGCGCAGCTCGGCCACGAACCCGCGTTCATTGAGCACGAGCGCGCGCGGAGCGGGGTGCGGTTCGGCCCGATACAGCGCGGCGAGCTGATCTTCCGCATCATCCAGGTCCCCGTCGCGCCGGGCCAGCATGGCGAGGCCGAGCAGCGCGAAATCGATTCCGGAACCGTACATTTGTTCCCGTGCGAGCTGCAGGCTGCGCTCGAAACTGCCGCGGGCCGCCGCAAAGTCGCCTTCCAGCATGGATATTCGGCCCAGCGAACAGGTCCGGTCGACAACGTGGGTCAGGCAGCCGAGCTCATCTCCCACCCGCAGTCCCGCTTCGTGCATCTGCGCGGCTGTCCGGTAGTCGCCCTCGAGCTCGGCGAGTGCGCCCAGCCACTCGGTGGTCTGCATCACCCCCCATCGATCGCCGAGGTCGAGGAAGATCCGATAGCTCTCCATGGCACTGCTCTGCAGCAGGTCGAGGTCGCCTTGGGCGAAGGCGAGTTTGGCTCGGGTGCTCAGCGCCGCCGCGACTCCCCACCGGTCGTCGGCGGCGCGGAGTTCGGACAGCGCGTCGCTCAATATCCGTTGCGTCTGAACGGGTTCGAGATGATCGACCGCTGCGAGCGCATACAGCAACCGAGCTCGCGGGGGCCCCGGCGGCGTCAAGGCGGCGGGGTCGACCGGGACGCCGGTCAGCATCTGGATCGCGGCCTGCCACACAAGTGCGGTCTCCCGCTCCGGCGAGGACACGGAATTCACTTGCAAGGCACGGTCGAAGCAGTCGAGGGCGGTGCGCAAACGCCCGCGCAGGAACCAATACCACGCCAACGTGTTGACCAACCGCAACGCCGAACTCGGTTCGTGCCGGAGAGCGTTGTCCAGCGCACGGCGCAGATTCCCCGACTCGGGCTCGAGGCGGGCAAAACAGCTCAGCTGGTGGGTACCGCGCAGGGTGGCGTCGGCGCGCTTGGCGAGGTCGAGGTAATACTGGCGGTGTCGTGCCTGTATTTCCGCGAGCTCGCCTGACTCTGTGAGCCGTTCGAGCGCGTAGGCGGCGATCGATTCCAGCAGCATGTAGCGCACCCCCGGCCGGACCGCGCGGCTGTCACTGCAACACGAGTCCACATCGGCGGGCACCACGGTGACAAGTGAGCGATCAACCAATCCGCAGAGGAGGTCCACCACGTCGGCGCGCATGATTCGGGAGTCCGTGCAGGTCTGCTCGGCCGCCTCGAGAGTCCAGCCTTCCGCATGGACGGCGAGGCGGCGCAGTGTGATCCGCAGCGGCTCGGTCAGCAGGTCCCAGCTCCAGTCGATGGTCGCACGCAAAGTTTGCTGGCGGGCAGGCACATCCCGGGCGCCGGCGGCGAGCAGGCGGAATCGATCGTCCAGCCGGGCGAGGAGCTCGGTCGGGCCCAGCACGTGGGCCCGCGATGCTGCGAGCTCGAGAGCCAGCGGCAGGCCGTCGAGCCTGCGGCAGATCTCGGCAATCGCCGTTGACTCTTCCTGTTCCGAATATGCGCCGAAGCCGCCCGCGTCATTGGCGCGCATCCGGAACAAGGCGACGGCGTCCTCGTCGGCAAGTGGCGAAACGTGGTGCACGTGCTCGCCGCGGATATCGAGCGGTTCCCGGCTGGTTGCCAGCAGCCGTACCCCGGGCGCGGTGGCGAGCAGCGCGGTGACCAGCGGCACGACGGCCGCTCCGAGATGTTCGCAGTTGTCCAGGATCAGCAGCAGGCGCCGTGCGCGCAGCGCCGCGAGGACCCGGTCGAAACCGGCGTAATCGTCGACACCGTCCGAAATGCCCAGCACCGTGCACACGAGATCGGCCACGTCTTCGGGCCCTGCTGTCCGTTCCAGCGCAGTAAGTCCGACGAACCACACGCCGTCCGGAAAGTCGGTCACCGTGGCCTCGGCAGCGGCGGCCAAGGCAAGCCGGGTCTTGCCGACGCCGCCGGGCCCGGTGAGGGTGACCAACCGCCTGCACTCCAGCAGCGCACGGACGTCATCGGCGGCCGCCGCGCCGCCGACCAGTTCAGTGGCCGGGATGGGCAGGTTCGACCGCGGCCGCAGGCTCGGGCGGGCCCGCAGCCTGGGGTCGTGCCGCAGGATGGCTTGGTGCAGGGTGATCAGTTCCGGACTCGGATCCACGCCCAACTCGTCCACGAGTCGTATCCGCAGTTCGCGGAAGCTGTCCAACGCCTCGCCCTGGCGACCCGCACCGTACAGAGCGCGGAGGTACGCCGCCCGCAGGCGCTCACGCAGAGGATGCTGAGCGACCAGGTCGCTCAGCATGGCAGTGATGGCGGTGTGTTGGCCGAGACTGAGCCGCGCTTCCGCGAGCTCTTCGTAGGCGACCAGCCGCTCCTCGTCGAGACGGGCGCAGAACTGCCGCGCGAAGGGTTGGTCGCTGAAGTCGTCCAGCGCGGGGCCGCGCCACAGCCCAAGTGCCTCGGTGAGCAGTGCGCTCCTGGTCCTCGGGTCGAGGGCTCGATCCGCCGCGGCAACGAGCGCGCGAAACCGGTGGGCGTCGACCGTGTCCGGGTCGGCCAGCAGCCGATAGCCGGGGGTGCGGTACACGATCAGCGTTGGTGAGCCGGGCGCGGCGGCGCCGAGGGCGCGGCGCAACTGCGACACTTTGGTCTGCATGGTGTTTGTGGGGTTTCCCGGCGGATGGGCGCCCCAGAGGTCGTCGATCAGCCGGTCCATCGGAACCGGGCGACCTTCGTGAATCAGCAGGTCAGCAAGCAGCGCGCGGACCTTCAACTCGGGGACGTGGACGGGTGTGTCATCCGCAGTCCACACCGCGAGCGGGCCCAATACGCCGAACTGCATGCACTGAGCGTACGACCTGCACAGGCCGTACCCCCAGCGGATCGTGCGCGCTGCGGCGCACCGTTCGGACGCCTACCGGCCGGTGTACAGCCCACTGTTCATAGTGGTCAGCGTGTCGTCGCGTTCTGCCATCGCCGTTCGACTGCGGCCAGACGCCAGTAGGTGACAGCGACCGCCCAGACCACGACGAACAGGCCGACGACGACGAACCCGACGTTGTCGAGGTCGATGCCGGAAACCCACCTGGTGAACGGATCGGTGAGGTCGAGCTGTTCGTGCAGGACGCCGACGAGTTCGATCGTGCCGATCAGGAACGCGACGGCGACCGAAAGGCCGGTGATGGTGAGGTTGTAGTAGACCTTGCGGACCGGGTTGGAGAATGCCCAGTGATAGGCGAAGTTCATGAACGTGCCGTCGAGGGTGTCGAACAGACTCATGCCCGCGGCGAACAGCAGTGGCAAGCACAGAACTGCGTACCAGGGCATTCCGGCGGCGGCGCCGGAACCGGCCATCACCATGAGGGTGACTTCGGTAGCGGTGTCGAAACCGATGCCGAACAGCACGCCGACGGGATACATCTGGCCGGGCCGGGTGATGGAACGGGTCAGCCGGCCGAGGATGCGGTTGAGCAGTCCGCGACTGTCGAGGTGCTTCTCGAGTTCCGCCTCGTCGAACTGCCCGGTGCGCAGCCCGGTGAACACGCGCCAGATGCCGGCCAGCGACACCAGGTTGAGCGCGGCGATGAGGTACAGGAAGGTTCCCGACGCTGTCGTCGACACGATGCCCAGATCCCGCCGAGTATGCGAGTCGTCGCTGGTGAGCGTGGTCGCCAGGTGCACGCCCGCCGCGATGCCCGCGGCCAGCGCGACGACGATGGTGGAGTGGCCGAGGGCGAACCAGAAGCCGACCGAGACCGGGCGTCTGCCGTCTGCCATGAGTTTGCGGGTGGTGTTGTCGATGGCGGCGATGTGGTCGGCGTCGAAGGCGTGCCGCATGCCCAGGGTGTACGCGGTCACCCCGAGACCGAATCCGAACACCTGCGTCCCCACCGCGTAGTGGCGCGGCGCCACCAAGAGAGCGAGGACGCCGAAGGCGATCAGGTGCAGGGCCGCAATGGCGGCGAACAGCCCGCCGGTGCGTATCCAGTCGCCGCGACGCAGGGCGGTTGCGGGTATGGCGGGTCCGCCCGGTTCGGTCGTCGGGCGGTTGTCGGGCATGGGCATGTCGGGCGGCCTCTCCAGCACCTCGTGGACGGGTTCGTGCTGCCGTGGCCGGTCTCCTGGCTGACGGGTCCGACGCCGACGCACCTCGCCTTCCGGGATTCGGGGTCCCGTGACGTCCCGACAGAGCGGGAGCGGTGGGTCGACTAACCGATCACAGTGGCGAGGGCCGCGCCGGCATCGCACCGGACTTCCCGTTCACCACGGCGCCATCACCGTAGAGGCGTGCCCCGGCCAGGTGCAAAACTGCGTACCGGACGGTGTCTCGGCGCACGGGTGTGGTCACCGGGTCGGCTCGATCAGTCCGCGGCGCACGGCGGTCGCGAGCCTGGACGGCACCCGATGCTCGATGCCGTTCACTATCACCGTGATCAGCTGCGGCGGTGTCGTTTTCCATTGCGCGCGGCGGTGGCGGGTCCGTGAGCGGGACTTGCGTCGCTTGGGCACGGCCATGTCAGCGTCCTTCCGTGCGAGCGGTGCGGCGGCCGTAGCGGCGTTCGAATTTCTCCACTCGCCCCGCCGTGTCGAGCACTCTGTGTGCGCCGGTCCAGAACGGGTGGGAATCCGCGGTCACGTCGACCACGATCAGCGGATAGGTCGCACCGTCGGTCCATTCGACGGTGCGGTCGCTGGTAGCGGTGGAGCGGGTCAGAAACCGGGTGCCGGTGCTTGCGTCTTCGAACACGACGGGGTGGTAATCGGGGTGGATGCCGGGTTTCACAGCGGCAGGTCTCCTTCCCCCACGATGTTCGTGGGTGTCGATTCGGTGGTGTCGCATGGGTCGCGATGCCATTCGCCGAACGGATCGGGCATCGTCGGCCATGACTGCGGGCGCCGCATTTCGGTGTCGGTCAGCAGGGCCCACCGCAGGGCGCGATCGATGGCGCTGGGGTCGGCGCTGTGAGCCAGCACGACCAGTGCGGTGTGGCGGTCGCCGAAGTCGGGATGCCAGCGCGCCGCGGCCATTGCGAGGCGCTCCGGGTCTTCGGCCTGTTCGTCCGGGGTCATGGCGGCCAGCCAGTCGCCCGCGGGCCCGAGTCGCAGTGCCGCACCGGCGGATTCGATCCACATCACCTGGTGCGGCTGGGTGGCCAGCCACACGCGGCCTCGTGCGGTGACCACGCCGTCCATCAGTACGTCGATGGCCTCGTGCAGTCGCTCGGGATGGAACGGCCGATCGGCGTCGAATTCGAGCAGCACCACACCCGAGTCGACGTCCAGCGGCGGCGAACCGCGCAGTAGCGGGGCGTGCGGGTCGAACTCGCCTGCGGCGCGCGCCGCGCCGGGCAGTGCGGCGAGCGCCGCGGCCACGTCGATCGGGGCGGTGTCGGCCCAGATGATCGGTGCACCGGGCGCCAGCCGTGCCAACACGGCGGCCGTCACCGCGGCGTCGAGGGGGTCCGGGCGGCCGAACAACACCACCGCGTCCGCGGCATCGGCCTGGGCGAGCGCGACTTGCGCGACCGTGCGGTCGTCGTCGCCGCCGGTTCCGAGACGTTCGCACAGCGTTTCGTCGCCGGTGGCGTCGGCCAGCCAGGTCTGCGCGTCGAGGGCGCCCACCACGGCGGTGATGCGGACCTCACGCCCCGCCGGTGCGTCGGCCCGGCCGACCATCCCGGTCACGGGCACATGGGTGATCGCACGGCAGATTTCCGCCGGGTCCATGGCCGGGTCCAGCAGAACCACGATCCGCTCCACCGACGCCCGGCCGGACAGCATGCGCAGCAGCGGCAGCAGGTCGACTCGCACGGTGCACGACACGCAACCGTGCTCCAACCTCACCATCGCGATCTGCTCGTCGGCGGCGGTGGTGACCGTGCGGGTCACCATGCCCTCGCGCACCAGCGACAAGTCGTGTCGCACCAGCACGGTTCCCGGCCCGAGCAGGCTTGCGCCGACCCGGCGCACCGGGTCCGACCATCCCGCAACCACCACCAGCGGTGTCCTGGAGTCCACCCATAACCTTTCGACAATGATTTTCAACAACGCCGCTCCGAGCGTACAGTGCGGGGCGGACGTTGTCGAAAACGATTTTCAAGTAGGAGCGCCGACCGTGGCCAAGAAGTCCAAAATCGCCAAGAACGAACAGCGGCGCGCGATCGTCGCCCGATACGCCGAGCGTCGCGCCGAGTTGCGTGAGCTCATCCGCAAGCCCGACACCCCGGCCGACGCCAAGGCGCGGGCGCAGGCCGAGCTGCAACGGATGCCACGCGACGCCAGTGCCACTCGGCTGCGCAACCGCGATGTCGCGGACGGCCGCCCCCGCGGCTACTTCCGGAAGTTCGGCATATCCCGGGTGCGACTGCGAGAGATGGCCCATCGCGGCGAACTCCCGGGGGTACACAAGTCCAGCTGGTAGGAGCAGCGCCATCGCGAACCTCCAGAATGACCCCTCGAGTGCATCCAACGCACCTCACGGGTCATTCTGGAAGTTCACGGTGCGACAGCGGTGACCAACTGGTAAGCGCTGTCGACCCGGGTGATGCGGATGTCGGTGAAACCGGCGTCGTCGAGCAGCGTCCGCAGTTCGTCGTCGGCGTAGAGGCGCATGCGCCGGGCGACCGGCCCCGGCGCGACGGCGCGGGGCGGCTCGGGAGCCACGGTGTGCAGCACCGCCCGGGCCTGGGGTGCGAGCACTCTGCGCAGTTCGACAAGCGATTTCGGCAGGTCGAGGAAGAACACCACGTTCATCATCGCGGCGTGGGTGAACAGTGCGTTCGGGAAGGGCAGGGACTCGGCGGCGGCTTCGACGACCGTCAACCGGCCTTCCGCGACCGCGTCGGGGTTGCCTGCCGTGGCCAGCGCCACCATGTCGGCGCTGTGGTCGACCGCAGTGACCCGGCATCCGGTCTTCAGCGCCCGCGCGGCGAAGGTGCCCCCGCCGCAGCCGATCTCGAGCAGGTGGTGGTCCGGGGTCAGCGTCAGGGCCCGCAGCGTGTCACCGAAGATGCCGTGGTGGGCCTTCATGTCGCGCCACATCCACCGGGCCAGGGCTCCCCGTGGCCGTCGAAGCAGCCGATCGACCAGGGCGTCCGTGAATGCCATTGGCTTTCCTTTCGTTTTCCGCGCACCGAGCGCGTCCGTAGTTGACAATGACAACAGTTATCGTTTCCGTTTAGACCCGCGGGCGCTCCTGGATTCGCGTGTCACCGAACATGTTTCGGCGGGCCTGCGGGCGGGTGAGGAAATCATGCGGATAGCCGAGCTCCACAGCGGTCGCCCGCTCCAGCCTCGCGACGTGGCCGTCCTCCAGCGGCAGCGTCAGCGCGCCGAGGTTGTCCTCGAGCTGTCGCGCGGTGCGCGCGCCCAGGATCGACGCCGTCAACGCGGGGTTGCGCAGCGTCCACGCCAGGGCGACCCGAGCGGGCGTGGCGCCGAGTTCATCGGCCACCGCCGCCACGACGTCGGCAATCGCCACAGCGCGCTCGGTGAGCGAGCCGTTGGCGACGACGAGGTTCTTCCGCGACGTCCCGGCGGCCGACGCGGTGCTCGGGTCGGCCACGTCCGCGCGGTCGTACTTCCCGGTGAGAACGCCGCCCGCCAGAGGCGACCACGCCACGACGCCGAGGCCCATCTCCTGCGCCATCGGCATCAGGTCCCGCTCCGCAGTCCGCTCGACCAGGTTGTACTCCACCTGCAGCGCGATCAGGGGCGACCAGCCCCGCAGCTCGGCGACCGTCTGCATGCGCGACACCTGCCAGGCCGGGGTGTTGGAGATCCCCAGGTACAGCACCTTTCCCGCCCGGACGAGGTCGTCGAGGCCCCGCAGCATCTCCGCGACCGGAGTCAGGCCCTCCCACATGTGCACGTAGAGCACGTCGAGGTAGTCGGTGCGCAGCCGACGCAGGCTCGATTCGACCGAGGCGACCATGCTCTTGCGGTGGTTGCCGCCGGAGTTCGGGTCGGCGAGCCGCCGCGCCGAGCTGTACTTGGTGGCCAACACCAGGCTTTCCCGCTCGGCGGCCGCGAATTCGCCCAGCCACTCTTCCGACGTGCCGTTGGTGTACTGGCTCGCGGTGTCGATGAAGTTGCCGCCGCGGGCGGTGTAGGTCTCGAAGATCCGGCGGGCCTCGGCTTTGTCCGCTCCCCAGCCCCAGTCTGTGCCGAAAGTCATGGCGCCCAACGCCATCGGCGATACGCGCAGACCCGAACGGCCCAGCAGGCGGTAGGTGTCCAAGCTCAACGCCACTGCCACGGTTACCTCACAGACATTTTATTGCAAATGGTTATCGTTGCCATTACGGTACGGTGAGAGGGCACGTCGAGGCAAGGGTGGACAATGGCCGCAACGGCAGACGAGGTTCGACGGTGCGTCAGCACCGTACTGACACTCCAAGCAGCACAACTGGATTCGACGAAACCGCTGCACGAGTTCGGAATGGACTCGTTTCTCGCGGTGCGCCTGCATCTGCGGCTCGCAGAACGCACCGGAGTGCGGGTGCCGCTGGAATCGTTCGTCGGAGCCACGCTCACGTCGCTGACCACCGAAGTAGAGCGTCTCGGCGGTGCAGGCCCTGGCGGACAACACGCGCCCGAACCCAGCAGGGCCACAACACCGCTCGGCAATGAGCAAGCTCCGGGCAACGATGACGTGCGCGTCAGCGGGCACGCGGCGGCCGAAGCGGAGCTGACCTCGATCCAGGCGTCGTACTGGGTCGGCCGCGAGCCGGATCTGCCGCTGGGCGGGGTGGCCACGTACTTCTACTTCGAATTCGACCGCGGCCCCGATCGATTCGTGGCCGCCGACCCGGTCGGCGAGATCGCCGCGCTGGGCGCGGCGTGGAACTCGGTCGTGCACCGGCACGAGATGCTGCGGGCGCGGGTCACCGACGAGGGCAGACAGCGGGTCGCCCCGCCGGGAGCACGGTATGAGATCGGCTGCACCGACCTGCGGGGCCGCGCCGCGGCAGCCGAGGACGTGCTCGCACAGGCGCGGGCTCGGCGGTCGCATCAGCTTTTCGACACCACGGTGTGGCCGCTGTTCGACATCCACGCCGCGGTGCTGCCCGACGGCGGGCTGCGGCTGTTCGTGGGTTTCGACATCATGGTGCTGGACATGGCGAGCTGGATCCTGCTGATGCGGGAGTGGGGCGCGCTGGTCGCCGATTCCGCAGCACCGCTGCCGCCTGCGGCGTCGTTCCTCGAGGTACTGCGGGTACAACGCGACACCGACCGGGCGCGCCGGGACCGCGACCGCGACTACTGGACGGCGCGGGCGCCGAGTCTGCCGGGCGGGCCGCGGCTGCCGTACGCGGTCGACTTGGAACAGGTTCGGGCGCCGCGGTTTCGACGCCACCACGATCGGCTCACCGCGGCCGAATGGGCCGCGCTCAGTGCGCGGGCGGCCGCTCGCGGGCTGAGCCCGACGGCGGTGTTGCTGGCGGCGTTCGGGCTGACCCTGAACCGGTGGGGCGCTGCGGATCCGTTCTGCCTCAACGCGACGCTGTTCGACCGGCCGGACGGGGCAGCCGAGAATACGGCATTGGTAGGCGATTTCAGCACCACGGCGCTGGTGGAGCTGCCCGCGATCGACCTGGCGGCGTGGCGCGGATTCGCCGAGTTCGCCAGACAGGTCAACGCCCGATTCTGGACCGACCTGGAACACCGCTCCTTCAGCGGGGTCGAGGTGCAGCGCGGGCTGCGCGGCGATCTGACACCGCGCTATCCGGTGGTGTTCACCAGCGGCGTCGGGCTCGGCCAGGGCTCCGGGCCGGCGGCGGCCTGGCTCGGCGACGAGGTATTCGGGGTGTCGCAGACCCCACAGGTGGTCCTGGACCACATCGTGTGGGACGAGGCAGGCGAACTGCGGATCGCCTGGGACGCCGTGGAATCCGTCTTCCCCGCGGGCTTCGTCGCAGGCATGCACGCCGCATACGTGCGGCTGCTCCGACAGCTCGGTGACGACACCGCCTGGGACGCAACTGATCTGGGCTGGCACCCCGGATTCGAGCCGATGCGGGCCCGACAATCGGAAGTGGAGTCCGGACCGCTGCTGGCCGATCTCCAGCGCCGGGTGGGCCAGTCCCGGCCGGACGCGCCCGCGGTGGTGAGCGCGGCCGCCACCCTGACGCACGCCCAGTTGCGCACGCGCTCGGCGGAGATCGCGGCCCGACTGATCGCCGCCGGAGTCGAGCCCGGCGACCGGGTGGCCGTGCTGGCGCCCAAGTCGGCCGAGCAGATCCTCGCGGTGTACGGGGTGCTCGACGCGGGTGCGACCTTCGTACCGGTGGAGCCGGACTGGCCGGACTCCCGGATCGCGTCGGTCTGCGGGCGGGCGGAGATCAGCCATGCGCTGTTCGCGTCGAAGGGCACGGTGCGACTGCCGGACCATATTGCTCTGCACGCTATTTCCGGCACCCTCGCACGGCTGCCGTCGGAGCCGGCATGCCCCGACGAGGTCTCCGCAAGGCCGTCGTCCGCGGAGGACGATCTCGCATACATCATTTTCACGTCCGGCTCCACAGGCGAGCCGAAAGGCGTCGCAATCGAGCACCGGGCGGCCCGCACGACCATCGACGACGTCAACGAGCGGTTCGGCATTCGCCCGGACGATCGGGTGCTCGCCTTGTCCGCGTTGAGTTTCGACCTCTCGATCTACGACATGTTCGGCGTGCTCGGCGCGGGCGGGGCGGTGGTGGTCCCGGACGCAGGCAGGCTTCGCGACCCGGGCCACTGGTGCGAGCTGATCGGCGAGCACCAGGTGACGGTGTGGAACACCGCACCAGCGGTAGCCGAAATGCTCGTGGAGTACGCCGAAGCCGATCCCGCGGCGGCCGCGCGGCTGCGCACGCTGCGGGTCATGCTGTTGTCCGGCGACTGGATTCCGATTTCGCTGCCGGACCGGCTGCGCCGCATCATCGGCGACGTCGAGGTGATCAGCCTGGGCGGGGCGACCGAGGCCGCGATCTGGTCGATCTGCTATCCCATCGGCGAGGTGCCCGCCGACTGGACCAGCATCCCGTACGGCCGTGCCCTGCAGGACCAGTTCTTCCTCGTCCTCAGCCCGGACGGCGCTCCGTGTCCGGTGGGTGAACCCGGTGAACTCCACATCGGCGGCGCGGGGTTGGCCCGATGTTACGTCGGCGACCACGAGCAGACCGCGCGCCGATTCATCACCCACCCGAGCCTGGGCTGCCGTCTCTACCGCACCGGCGACCTGGGCCGGTGGCGGTCCGACGGCACGATCGAGTTCCTCGGCCGCACCGATCGTCAGGTGAAAGTCCGCGGGCACCGCATCGAACTGGGCGAAATCGAGGCAGCGCTCACCCGGATGCCCGACATCCGCCGCTGCGTCGCCGCCGCCGTGCCGGGTTCCGACGATCGCCCCCGCCTGGTCGCTTACGTCGCCCCGACGGGCGACCACAGCCCCGCCCCGACCGACTTGGCCGCGTACGCCCGGGAACGACTGCCGCAGTACATGGTGCCCTCGCGGTGGATCGTGCTCGACGCCATCCCGCTGACTCCGAACGGCAAGGTCGACATGGCGCGGTTGCCGAATCCCTTCCGGCTCGGCCACGGCGACGACGACACCGGCAACCTCGCCGAGTCGCACGCCGAACCGGCGGAGCCCGCGGAGGCCACCGCGGCTCCCGAGCCCCGCCACCGCGACAACGAGGCCGAAAGGGCCGTCACCGATGTCTTCGCGGACCTGCTCGACCGGCAGGTCTCGCCGACGGCACCCCTCTATGACCTGGGCGCCACTTCGCTGACATTGGTGCGGGCCCACCGCAGGCTGCGGCGCCTGGCGCCCGCGTTGACCGTCCCGGACCTCTTCCGGCTCGGCACTGTCCGCGCGATCGCGGCGTGGATCGGGGAGCGCTACGACGATTCCGACGCGCCGGGCGCGCTGCCCGGCGCGCGAACCCGCACCGCCATCGATCTTGCCGACGCAGTGGAACGCGGTCGCCGCCGCCGCGGCGCCCGGACCGCAGAAGGGACCGCATCGCATGTCGCTCACTGAGACCCTGCAACGGATCCGGGCGGGAATGCGCCGCAGCACCGACCGCAGGCAGCGGTTCGCCGCGCTGACCGAGCACCAGGCGGGCACGTCGACCCAGGTGAACGTGCGGATCAACGGGCACACGCTGGTAGTCGACGAGCCCGTGGCGGCGGGCGGCGCCGATGCCGGACCGGACCCGATCGGCCTGGCCCTTGCCGCGCTCGGCGCCTGCCACGTGATCACGTACCGGTTCCACGCCGCTCGGCTCGACGTTCGGATCGACTCACTCGCCGTGGATGTCAGCGCGCTGCTCGACCTGGGCCCGGTGTTCGGGCTCGATCCGGCATGCCCGGGCGAGATCCGCATGCGCGCGGCCGTGTCCGGCCCGGACGATCCTGCTCGCTACCGCGAGCTGCAACAGCTTGTCGAACAGTCGTGTCCCGTTCTGGCGATGGCGCGCGGAGAGGCCGCGGTGCGGTCGGAAATGGTGATCGGTAGATGAATGACCCTGTTGACCGGAACCCCGTCGACCGGAACGCGATCGCGATCATCGGAATGGCGTGCCGGTTTCCGGGCGCACCCGACCTCGCGGCGTTCTGGGACCTGCTCGACACCGGGCGAGATGGATTGACCCATTTCGACGACGCGGATCTCGATGCCCGCGGCGTGCCCGCGGATTTGCGGGGAAAACGCAACTATGTCCCGGTCGGGGGCCTCATCGACGGCCAAGACCGCTTCGACCCTGAACATTTCGGCTTCACCCCCGCCGAGGCGGCGCAGCTCGATCCGCAGCTGCGACTGCTGCTGGAAAGCGCGTGGGACGCGCTGGGCGACGCGGGTCACCTCGGCGGCGGCGGGCTCGGCACGGTCGGCGTGTTCACCGGTGCCGCGCACAGCGACTACCTCGACCGCAACCTGGCCGGGTACCGCCGTCGGGCCGAACACGACCCGATGGGGCATCTGCAAGCCACGATGGGCGCGATCACCGACTACTTCCCACAACAGCTGGCCTACCGGCTCAACCTGACCGGCCCGGCCGTGGCGGTGCAGGCCACCTGCGCCAGCTCATTGGTGGCGGTGCACACCGCGGCGCAGTCGCTGCTGCTCGGCGAGTGCGATGCCGCGCTGGCGGGCGGGGTGTCGCTGATCGTGCCGCAGGGCCGTGGGTATCTGCACCTGCCGGACTCGATCTTCTCCGCCGATGGCCGCACCCGTGCATTCGGCGCCGAAGCCTCGGGCATGGTGTACACCCAAGGCGTCGGCGTCGTGCTGCTGCGCCGCCTCGACGAGGCGCTGGCCGACGGCGACCCGGTGTACGCCGTACTGCGGGGCAGCGCCGTGAACAACGACGGCGCAGGAAAGGCCGGCTTCACCGCGCCCTCGGCGACCGGGCAGGCCCGGGTCGTCGCGCAGGCGCTGGCCGCCGCCGATGTCGACGTCGACGCGGTAGGCCTGATCGAGGCCCACGGCACGGCCACCGCTCTCGGCGACCAGATCGAATTGTCTGCGCTGGCGGCGGTATTCGGCTCCCGCACCGTCGCCGATCCGGTCGCGATCGGATCGGTCAAGAGCAGCATCGGCCACGCCAATACCGCGGCGGGAGTCGCGTCGCTGATCAAAGCCGCTCTGGCCCTGCATCACCGGCGTATCCCCGCGACACTGCACGCCGATCCGGTCCATCCGGAAACCGCCCGCCACTGCGACCTGTTCGAGGTGGTGCACCGCACCCGGGAGTGGCGGGCTCGGCACGGCGCTCGGATCGCCTGCGTCAGCTCGTTCGGCCTCGGCGGCACGAATTGCCATGCGGTGCTGGAACAAGCACCCGCCGCGGTGCGCCGGGAGGTCGACCGCCGCGCTCAGCTGCTGGTGGTCTCCGCCGCGGCCGACATCGGCTGCCGAGTCCAGCTCGACCGGGCGTCGGCCCGGCTCACGCCGGACACCGGCGCGGAATACGCCGCCACCCTGCTGCGCGGCCGACATGCCGAAACCGGGTGGCGGGCCGCGGCAGTCGCGCCGGATAGCGGTGGCGCACACAGCGATGGAGCGCGCGGTCGCGCGACGCTACTGCACGAGGTCCCCGCCCGGCCGGTGCCCGCACGCACGCCGGAAGTGGTGTTCGCGTTCCCGGGGGCAGGATCTCAGTACTCCGGCATGGGGGCGGGCCTTTACCGGGACGAACCGGAGTTCCGGCGGGTCGTCGACGAATGCGCGACGGTGCTGGAACCATTGCTGCACTACGACATTCGTGACATCGTCACCGGCGGGGCCCGGCACGACGCCGACGATGTCCGTTACGGCCAGCCCGCGCTGTTCGCAGTGTCCGTGGCGACCGCGGCCACGCTGCGCGCGTTCGGTGTGCGGCCCACCGGGGTCATCGGTCACAGCCTCGGCGAGTACGCGGCTGCCGTGGTCGCAGGCCTGATCTCGCTGCCGGACGCTGCGCGGCTGGTCGCCGTGCGCTCACGCGCCGCCGCCGAGGCCGCCCCCGGCGCAATGCTCGCGGTGGCCCAGGGCGAGCACGAGGTCACCGCGGTGTTGACCGGCCACCCGGACGTCGTGGTCGGCGCGGTCAACGCCCCGGACGCATGCGTGCTGTCCGGCCCCGCGGCCGCCGTCGACGCCGTCGCCGCGGAATTCGCCCGCACCGGCGTCCGCACGAGTCGCCTGCGCGTGAACGCCGCCCTGCACTCGCCCGCCGTGGCGGGCGCATCGGACGTCCTGCGCGCGGCCGCGGCCGAGATGGCGTTCCGACCCGGCGATATCCCGATGTACAGCACACTGACCGGCGCCGCGGTACACCGCGTCGACCCCGAGCACTGGGTCCGTCACCTGTGCGAGCCGGTGCAGTTCAGCGCCGCCGTCCGCTCCGCGGCCGGAGCCCGCCCGACCCTCGTCGTGGAGTGCGGCCCCGGCGATGCCGTTGCCGCACTGGCCCGCCGCAACGCGCCCGGCGGTCTCGCGGGGTCGCTGACCACCCTTCCGGACGACTCGGATGCCGACGCGGACCGGTCACCGTCGGAACGGAGCGTGCTGCTGACCGCGGTCGGCCACCTCTGGTGCGCGGGCGTGGAACTCGACCCGGACGCGCTGCACCCGAATCGTTGCGGCCGGATCCGCCTGCCGGGGGACCCGTTCCAGCGCCGCACGCTGTGGACCGACCCGCCCGCACACCAACCGACGCCGGGTGGGCCTTCGGACCGGCGCCCTACCGATGCCACCGCCGCGGCCGTCGCCGTGCGCCCGGCGCTGGTCGGCGACCAGCAGACGGTGGCGGCGCTCTGGGCCGACCTGCTCGGAGTCGCGGTGGCCGACGCAGATGCCGACTTCTTCGCCCTCGGAGGCAATTCCATGCTGGCCACCCGGATGCTGGAGATGCTCAGTACCGAGCATCAGGCCGACATCCGGCTGCGCGAACTGCTGGCGGCGCCCACGGTGTCCGGTTTCGCCGAGTTGCTGGAGCGGCGGCGACCCCGGCACGCCCCGGCGGCGGAACCGGACGCGGTGCAGCCGGAGAGCCTGCCCGCCGCGGTGCGACCGTTCCCGCTCACCCGGGTGCAGCACGCCTATTGGATCGGGCGCTCCGGCGCGTTCGGCCTCAGCGACGTCGGCTGCCACATCTACCTCGAATATGACTGCGACAACCTGGATCTGGACCGGTATCAGCAAGCCTGGAACAGCGTGATCCGCCGACACGACATGCTGCGCGCGGTCATCACCGACGACGGGCGCAACCAGATTCTCGCCCAGGCGCCCGATTTCCGGATCCGCCGACACCACGTGGCCGACCTGCCCGAGAAGACTCGGGAAGACAGCCTCGCGGATCTGCGCAGGCAACTGTCCCACCGAGTGCACCGGCCCGATCGCTGGCCGCTGTTCGACGTGCGCGCCGCCATCATGGATACCGCCACCACCCGGATCTTCGTCGGCATCGACGCATTGATCTGCGACGCGGCCAGCTTCATGATCCTCGACCGCGACCTGCGCCTGTTCTACCGCGACCCCGCCGCCGCGCCCGCACCGGTGCGGGCCCGGTTCGCCGACTACATCGCGCACGCCGCGAACCGCGCGGACTCACCTGCTCGGCGCCACGCCGCGGCGTATTGGCGCAGGCGCATGGACCAGATTCCCGGGCCGCCGCGACTTCCCACTCGCTCCCGCACCCAGACCCGGCCGTGGTTCGGCCGCCGCCACGGCGTCCTCGACGCGCCCGAATGGCGCACTCTGCGGCAACTGTGCGGCCGGTACGGCGTCACACCGTCGGCCGTGCTGCTGACCGCGTACGCGGACGTACTCGCGGCCTGGTCCGGGGACGCCCGGTTCACCATCCTGCTCACGCTCGTCGACCGCCCGGCCGCGCTGCCCGGAATCGACGACGTGGTCGGCGACTTCACCACCCTGCTCGCACACGAAACGGACCGCACCAGCGCCGACTCGTTCGCGGACCGGGTCAAGAGGACCCAGCGGCAGCTGTTCGACGACATCGACCACCGCGACTACTCCGCCCTGGAACTGATGGCCGAGCTGTCCAGCCGCACCGGCGAACGCAGACTCTTCCCGGTTGTGTTCACAAGCGCGCTCGACGTCGGCGAGTTGGTCGGCGGCGAAGTGGATCTGGAATGGGCGGGCCGCGTCGTGCACGGCGTCAGTCAGACACCGCAGGTGTGGCTGGACCACCAGGCGTTCGTGCATGCGGGCACATTGCAGTTGCAATGGGACGTGCTGGAGACGGTGCTGGATCCGGACGCCGCCGACACCGCGTTCGGGGCATACCTGGGTTGGCTGCGCCTGCTGGTCACCGACTCGAACGCCTGGACGTCGGAGGCCGCCGCGCCGCGGCTGACCAACCCCGGCGACGATCTGGCGCAGACCGTCGCGGCGATCTGGGCGCAGGTCCTCGACATCGACGCCGAGGCCGTGCGGCCGGAATCCACCTTCGTCGCTCTGGGCGGCGACTCCGTGCTCGCGGTGCGGATGGCCACCCTGGTACGCGGTCGCCTCGGCGTCGCGGTGCCGGTGGTCGACCTCGTCGGCGACCAGACTTTGGCGCAGCTGGTCGCCTTCGTCGCCGAACGCAGGTCCGACACTCCCCCGGCCCTGGGAACCGAGCTGGCGCGCCAGGCCGATCCGGCCGCGCCGTTCCCGCTGACTCCATTGCAGCAGGCGTATTGGGTTGGCCAACAGGGCGGTTGGGCGCTGAGCTACAGCTCGGCGCACAACTACGTCGACTTCCGCTTGTCCGGCGTCGACGCCGACGGCGTGGACGGCGCGGTCCGCAGCCAGGTGCGCCGCCAGCCCATGCTGCGGGCGATATTCCGGCCCGACGGCTCTCAACAGGTGCTCGACGCCGACGATCCGCGGCTGGCGACACTGCCGATCACCCACGTCGATCTGCGCACGGCCGTGAGCGTGCAGATCGACGAAGCGGCCGCCGCCGTTCGCGCCGAGATGCAGCAGACCGGTCCGACCATGGATCCGTGGCCGTTCCGGATCACCGCGATCCGACTCCCCGGCGGGCAGCTCAGCCTGCACATCGTATGCAGCCTGCTGGTCGCCGACGGCTGGTCGGTGCAGCTGATGTACACCGAACTGTTCACCTACCTGGACGAGCCGAACACGGTACTGCCGCCGCTGACCGCGCATTTCGGCGACTATGTCGCCACCGTGACCCGCCAGCGCGGCGAACCGGACTGGCAGGCTCAGCGGGACTGGTGGTGGAACCGACTCGACGACCTGCCCGCCGCCCCGGCGCTGCCGCTCGCCGTGCCCTTCGACCAGGCCCGTCCCGACGGGCTGGTGCGCAGGCAACTGCGCATCCCCGGCGTCGACATGGACCGGCTGCGCGCCCGGTGCACCGAGTACGGCATCACCCCGACGACCGTGTTCGCGACGTGCTACGCGATCGCCTTGGCGCGCTTGGCCGGTCACCGCAGATTCCTGCTGAACGTGCTGTATCTCAACCGGCTGCATCTGCCGCGCGACCTGGATCACGCCGTCGGCCCGTACGCGGGCACGGTGCTGCTCGACGTGGCGCTGCCGAGCGCGGCGTCCTTCCTCGACGCCGCCCGGCACGTACAGGAAGCCACCGGCCGGATGCTCGACCACGGTCAGGTCACCGGCGTCGAAGTGGTGCGCGAGCTGTCGCGCCGACGCCGCGCCGGCGCTGCCGGCCGGGCAGGCGCCCCGCAAGCCCCCGTGGTGTTCCACAGCACCCTCGGCCTGCACCCGCCCGGCGGCACCCCGGACGGAGTCGAGGTGCGCGAGTTCTACCAACGCGTCCGCACCCCGCAGGTGGCTCTTGACCTACAAGTGTTCCAATGGGATTGGGACGACGCCGTGGTGGTCAACCTGGACGCGGTGGCCGAACTGTTCAGCCCGGGAGTCCTGGACGACCTCTTCGCCGACATCCGCGCCGCGGTGACCGCGCTCGTCCAGCGGCCGCAGGTGTGGGAGGAACTCGTCGC
>JABFVX010000131.1 GCA_013362555.1 Mycobacteriaceae bacterium | reverse complement strand
ACCCCACGATTCGGGTGTGAAGGCGGGCCGGTCTATCCCGATCGGCTGGTACCGACTACGCTATGTACATGTCTCTCGCGGTACCAGACAACGGTGTCGACGGCGCGGCAGGCGGCGACGCCGCCCGGCATGTCGGCACGATCATCATCGGCAGCGGCTTCGCCGGCCTCGGCTTGGCGATTCGCCTGAGCAAAGACGGCCACCGGGACTACCTGGTGCTCGAGCGCGGCAGCGAGGTGGGCGGCACCTGGCGCGACAACACCTACCCGGGCGCGGCCTGCGACGTGCCCTCACAGCTGTACTCCTACTCCTTCGCGCTGAACCGGGACTGGACCCGGTCGTTCTCGCGGGGGCCGGAGATCCAGCGCTACATCCAGTCGGTCGCCGACCGGTACAAGGTGCGCGAAAAGCATGTCTTCGGCTGCGACGTGACTTCGGCGCGCTGGAACGACGACCTCGGACGCTGGGAACTGGAGACCACCAAGGGGCCGTTCACCGCCGACGTGGCGGTCTTCGCGGTCGGCGCGCTGTGCGAGCCCGCGCTGCCCGACATCGCGGGGATCGACTCGTTCGCGGGCGAGGTGTTCCACTCGGCGCAGTGGAACCACGACGTGGACCTCGCAGGCAAGCGGGTCGCGGTGATCGGCACCGGCGCCTCGGCGATCCAGATCGTCCCGGAGATCGCCAAGAAGGTCGCCCACCTTGACGTGTACCAGCGCACCGCGCCGTGGCTGCTGCCGCGGGTGGACCGCGAGTACACCGCCCTGGAGAAGTTCGCCTTCAAGCACGTCCCGGGCTACAGCGAGCTCGCCCGCTTCGGAATCTACGCGGCACGCGAGACCCAGGTGGTGGGCCTGGCCAAGTACCCGGCCCTCATGAAAGGCATGGAGCTGCTGGCCAAGGCGAAGCTGCGGTGGGAGGTTCGCGACCCGCGGCTGCGGAGCAAGGTGACCCCGAACTTCCGGATCGGCTGCAAGCGGATGCTGATCTCCAACGACTACTACCCCGCGCTCGGCCGCGACAACGTCGATCTGGTGACCGACGCGATCGACAAGATCCGCCCGGACGGCGTGGTCACCGCCGACGGCGTCGAGCGCCCGATCGACGCGCTGGTCATCGCAACGGGCTTCCACGTCACCGACTCGCCGATGTTCGCGGGTATCCGCGGCCGCGACGGTCGCACCCTGGCCGAGGTGTTCGACGACGTGGGCCAGCAGGGCTACAAGGGTTCCGCGGTGGCGAACTTCCCGAACGCCTTCTTCCTGGTCGGCCCGAACACCGGGCTCGGCCACACCTCGATGATCTACATGATCGAGTCCCAGCTGAACTACGTCGCCGACGCGATCCACACCATGCGGCGCACCGGCGTGCGCGTCGTCGAGGTGCGCGAGCAGGCCCAGGCGGCGTACAACACCGCGCTGCAGCGCCGTCTGCACGGCACGGTGTGGAGCACCGGCGGCTGCGCCAGCTGGTACCTGGACAAGCACGGCAACAACACCACGCTATGGCCGGGTTTCACCTTCCAGTTCCGAAACATGACCCGCCGTTTCGACCTCGACGCCTACGAGACTCCAGAATGACCCATGAAGTGCGTTGGATGCACGTCATGGGTCATTCTGGGAGGCGGCCCGCGTGACGTCGGACCTCGCGAAGAACGCAGAAGATTCAGCCGAGCAGAAAGCGGTATCGCAGTGAGCAAGTCGTTCGCAGGGAAGGTCTGCGTCATCACCGGGGCCGGCTCCGGGATCGGTCGGGCGCTGGCGGAGAACCTGGCCCGCCGCGGCGCCCGGCTGGCGCTGTCGGACGTGGACACCGAGGGTCTGGCCGAGACGGCCCGCAGGTGCGAGGCGGCAGGCGCCGAGGTGCGCTCGGACCGTCTCGACGTGTCGGAGCGGGAGGCGGTGCTGCTCTACGCCGACACCGTCGCCAAGCACTTCGGCAAGGTCAACCAGATCTACAACAACGCGGGCATCGCGTACCACGGCGACGTCGAGGTGTC
The DNA here is from genome assembly GCA_013362555.1 of Mycobacteriaceae bacterium. Taxonomy (GTDB): domain Bacteria; phylum Actinomycetota; class Actinomycetes; order Mycobacteriales; family Mycobacteriaceae; genus JABFVX01. The sequence goes on along the minus strand of JABFVX010000131.1, from coordinate 640 downwards.
TCAGTTCAAGGACATCGAGCGCATCATGGACGTGGACTTCTGGGGCGTAGTGCACGGCACCAAGGCGTTCCTGCCACATCTGATCGCCTCCGGCGACGGGCACGTCGTCAATGTCTCGAGCTTGTTCGGCCTGATGGCGGTGGCCAGCCAGAGCGCATACAACTCAGCCAAGTTCGCGGTGCGCGGCTTCACCGAGGCATTGCGGCAGGAAATGCTGATCGCGGGCCACCGCGTGAAGGTGACCTGCGTGCACCCCGGCGGGATCAAGACCGCGGTCGCCCGCAACGCCACCGCCGCCGAGGGCCTGGACCAGCAGACGCTGGCCCACCTGTTCGACACCAGGATGGCGCTGCACAGCCCGGAGATGGCCGCCGAGACCATCGTCGAAGGCGTGCAGGCAGGCAAGGCCAGGGTGCTCATCGGCTGGGAAGCCAAAGCCCTCGACCTGCTCGTCCGCGTCACCGGATCCGGCTACCAGCGCGTCGTCGCCCTCGGCTCCAAACTCCTCACCCGGTAGGTTGCAAACCTCCAGAATGACCCGTGATGTGCATCCAACGCACGTCACGGGTCATTCTGGAGGGTTGCAAGCCAGCCGAAACGACCCGTGACGTCCGCCTGACGCAACTCGCGGGTCATTCTG
>JABFVX010000117.1 GCA_013362555.1 Mycobacteriaceae bacterium | reverse complement strand
CGGCGTCGCGGGCCGTGTGGCGCAGCATCGATCCGGCCAGGGCGCTCACCCCGCCCGCCAGCGCGGTCGCCGTGACGGCGGCGACCGCGCCTTCGGGGACCGGCAGCCGGTCTCGTGGTATGGACACGACGACGAAATCCATGTCGCCCGTGCCCGCGTGATGCACGTGGTACGGCCGGTCGACGTCATACACCACCAGCTCGTTGTAGACCAGCCGACAGGCATTCTCGCCCTGCTCGAATCCGATTGCGGTGCGCGACAACGACAACACCACGCGGTACACCCCACAGCTGTGTGACCGGATGAGTCCGGGGGTGCGGTGCACCGTTTGGTTGGTGGAGCTGCGCAGCCGCGCGACTTCCAGGTCGCCGAGCGTGCGCCCGACGATCTCGCCGTCCACCGGCTCGTCGGGCAACAACAGGTCGACCGGTGCGAGCACGTCGCATATGGTGCCCCGCCACGCCTCTCGCCGCTCGTTCACAGGCAGTTCCGAAGTCCGAATCACTGCCTCCGACGGACGTGCCACAGCCGGATCCTAGATCCAATCCAGCGCGCATTCGGGGTTTCGGACCCGCTTGGGCCGGGCCTGCCGCTATGTGCCGTCGTATTGCCGCTCAGCGCCGGCTCCGCCGCTGCCGAGCGGCGCCTCGACGCGCCACCTGGATCGGTGTACGTACCGGGTTCCCAATGGTGGAAACACCCTCCGCCACACGCTGTTACCGTCCTCGAACGCTGAACGCGGCGATCGACGACCACGGGAGGAACCGCCATGACGCTGTCGCCTACAACCGCGCCGAACCAGCGCGTTTCCCACGTGTGCGTCGACTGGCCGGAGAAGGCCGCGCTGCGCGAACGCGTGTGCCGCCGGTATATGCTCGCGCCCTACCGCTCCGGCCGCCGGACCGAGGCGCTCGACGACTGCCCGCGCACCCGCCGGACCAGTGGCATCGAACGCCGCGCCGACATTCAGCACGACTCCCACCTGGTGCCGAACCGCGACCCGAGGCTCGCGCAGGCCGACGCACATGCCTGACTTGCTGTTCCAGCCCGAGCTGTCGATGCGGCGCGCACGCGCCAAACCCCTGCGAAAAGTGTTGCGCGCCCTCGACGCCCACCTGCCCGGATTCTTCGCCCCGCAACCGGACCTCAGCGGCGTAGAGGCGGGCACCGCGTCCTTCGCCGCAGGCACTTTCGTCGCGACGTCCGCGCCCGCCACGGTTCACCTGCACGCTCGGTCCACCGGCGCGCCACAAGTCCAGGCGGATCGGATCGTGCTGGCGTCGGGCGTGTGCCTGTTCGGCTACGCGGGTCTGCACTGCGTGGATTCCGCAGGTCGCCGCACCCTGCTCGAGCCGCCCGGCGCCTGGCCCGCGGACACCGCAGGGCAGATCGTCGCCGTGCGCCGAGGCGATCGCCAGGTCTATCCCTCCGAGGCCGTTGCCCGCCTGGGCCGCACGATCTCAGCCGTCGCGCAGTGGGCGAACCGGCATGCGCTGCCGAGCGAATGCCGCATCCTCGTGCCTGCGGCGCAATACCGGCTCCACGCCGCTGCGCTGTGCGCCCGCGGACGGCTGACCGCCGCGGCGTACCGAAGGCTGTGCGTGCTCATCGACGAGGAAGCGGCCGCCCTGTCCGACCAGTTCACCGCGCTGTGCGCCAACTTCGGCATCGCAGCGCCGTCTTTCGACTCGAATCTGCCGCTCGACCGCGACGCCTCCGAGCGGGTCGCGGCCTCCGCGAGCCCGCAGCAGATCCGCCGGATCCTCACGGACAGCTACGTCGAGGGCTACCGCCGCGCGGTCGCGCCCGGGGCCCTCCCCGTCTTCGTCGACGACATCTCCGAACTGCCCATCTACTGGAATGCCCAGCGAACGAGCGGTTTCCGCGGGATTGCGCTGTACCCGCTGGCTTCCTGCGCCAGCGTCAGGGCGGCCCGGCTCTACTTCCACGGCAGTGCGACCGCACACGAGATCGACCGCGCGGTGCACACCTGGTGGCCGCGCCCCGCCGCTTCCACCTGCCCTCGAACCTCCTGAATGACCCGTGACGTGCGTCTATCGCACACTGCGGGTCGTTCAGGAGGTCGGGTCGCCAGGCCCGACTCGTAGTCAGCGGGTACAGTGGGGCTCCGCTGGATCGGCTCGACGCATGTGGTACCCGCCTGGCGAAAGGGGTCGTAATGCGGTTCCCAATCGTCGCCGCTGTCCTGGCTGCGGCGGTCATCTCGGCGCCCTCCGCACACGCGTATCCGATTACGCTGAGCCGCAACCCCGTCGAGGTCGGCACTCGGACCGGCGTGGCAACGCTGGACTGCGAGAAGCAGAACGGGCGAACATGGCCCTACGTCACCAGCGCCGCGCTCGCGGGCCCCGTCAAGCTGAACGCGGGCGAGCTCGGCTATGCGCAGATGTATGCCGCGATTCGACCGGTCCGCGTCGGCAAGTTCCGGGTCGACGTCGTGTGCTGGGACGGCGTGGTCCGGCCGGGCCCGATGCTGACAGTGGTCCCGGGCCCGCGCCGCCCGCATCCCGGCCCGGCCCAACCGCCGCCCCCCGCGCCCCCGCCGCTGGGCAGTGCCGGGCCGTGACGTGCACTCCTCCAAGCGTCGGGGCAGCTCACGGGTCGTACCGGGAGCATGGC
>JABFVX010000124.1 GCA_013362555.1 Mycobacteriaceae bacterium | reverse complement strand
GGACCATCTGCACCAGCAGGCTGCCGTAGAGGGCCTCGCAGGTGTCCAGATCGGTGTCGAAGCCGTAGGCGTAGACCTGGGTGGAGTTGGACGCGACATCGCAGCGCACGTCGTTGGCGTGCGCGATGGCCAGAAAGAGCTGCACGTAGGTGCGCAGCCCGCGCTTGCCGTGCTCGCCGACGCGGATGACCCGGCGCGCCGGAGCCGGCCTGCGCTCGCGGTCCGCCGCGTGCGAGCGGGCGACCGCGAGGTCGATCGAGGACTGGGTGGCGAGCCGCTGGGCGGCCGCCAGGAACGCCTCCGCCTCGTGCTCGTTGTCGGTGCCCTCCGCCTGCCGCAGCAGCGCCCCGATGCGCGTGAGCAACTTGTCCGAACCCATGCCGCGAAGGCTACAACTCGGGTCCGACAACCCCCTCGTGGCCGCGTCTCGGGCCGCCGACCCGAGGTCGAGCCCGATCCGGCGGTGTGAACGATGCCGTTGTCGGCGGTCCGGGCTATTGTCGGATGACTCAGTACCACGCTCGTTCATCGCAGATCCCGCCGGTGAGGAGACCAGTGGAACCACGACGCCTACCGGACCGCCTCAGTCGGCTGCTGCACCGTCGCGGGCGCGGCGGCGCGGCGGGCACAGCGGGAACGGGGAAGGCCGGCACGGCCGACGCCGAGCGGAAATGGGGTACGCCGAAGCAGGTGCGCCGCGGGGCGGCGCTGCTGGTGCTCGGGTTGGTGGTGATCCCGCTGCTGCTGGGCGCCCTGTACTACTGGATAGTCGAGGTCCCGACCCCCACCCAAATGAAGTCCAGCAAAATCACCACCCTGCTCGACTCCGACGGCGTCACCGTGCTGGACAAGATCACGCCGTCGGACGTGGGCTCCACCCTCGTGCCGCTCTCGGCGGTGCCGGTGCCGCTGCGCGACGCGGTGTTGGCCGCCGAGGACCGCGACTTCTACCGCAATCCGGGATTCTCGGTCACCGGGTTCCTGCGCGCCGTGCGCGACAACCTGACCGGCGATCCGAACGCGGGCGGCGGCTCGACCATCACTCAGCAGTACGTGAAGAACGCGCTGCTGACCCCGAAGCGCAGCCTGCTGCGCAAGATGCGGGAGGTGGTGATCGCCTCCAAGATGGCCAAACAGTGGAGCAAGGACGAGATCCTCGACGCCTACCTCAACACGATCTACTTCGGTCGCGGCGCCTACGGCGTCGCCGATGCCGCCCAGGCCTACTTCGGCAAGCCGCTCGGCGAGCTCACGGTGGCCGAGGACGCGGTGCTCGCCGCGGTCATCCGGGAGCCGTCGCTGCTGAGCCAGCCCGAGCACCGCAACCAGCTGGAAGCCCGGTGGAGCTACGTGCTGGACGGCATGGCGAAGATGGGCAAGCTCAACGCCGCCGACCGCGCCGCCACGAAGTTCCCGGTCATTCCGCCGCCGCACGCGATCGGCCAGCCCACTCCCGGCAGCGGGCCCGCCGGCCTGATCCGCACTCAGGTCATGGCCGAACTCGCCGCCTCGGGCATCCCGGACAAAGCGGTGAACGGTCTGCAGATCACCACCACCATCGACCCGAAGGCGCAGGCCGCCGCGGTGGACGCGGTGCACACCACGCTGGGCGGCCAGCCGCCCAACTTGCGGGCGGCCGTGGTGTCGGTGGATCCGCGCAGCGGAGCGGTGCGGGCCTATTACGGCGGCGCCGATCCGGTCGGCTATGACTTCGCGCAGGCCCCGTTGCAGACCGGCTCGACGTTCAAGGTGTTCGGGCTGATCGCCGGGCTGGAGAACGGCGTGTCGCTCAGCACCCAGTACAGCAGCGCCCCGGTCACCGACCACGGCATCACCATCACCAACGTCGGCGGCGAATCGTGCGGCACCTGCAGCATTTCCAAGGCCTTGGAAATGTCGCTGAACACCAGCTTCTACCGAATGGAGCAGTCGCTCGGGCCGAACGGCTCCCAGTTGGTCGCCGAGGCCGCGCACCGGGCGGGAATCCCGAAGAACATCCCCGGAGTGCCCGGCGAATCGCTCTCGCAGGACGGCGGACCGCCGGAGATGGGCATCATCCTGGGCCAGTACCTGGTCCGCCCGATCGACATGGCCTCCGGCTACGCCACCGTCGCCGCCGCCGGGGAGTACCACGAGCCGTACTTCGTGCAGAAGGTCGTGGACGGGACGGGCAACGTGCTGCTGGACCGGGGGGCGGCGCCCGGGCTGCAGCGGATTCCGACCTACATCACCCAGGAGGTCACCTCGGCGATGCTGCCGATCGCGGGGTATTCCAACCGCCACCAACTGGCGGGCGGGCGGCCCTCGGCGGCCAAGACCGGCACCACTCAGCTCGGCAAGACCGGACAGAACAAGGACGCGTGGATGATCGGGTTCACGCCGTCGCTGTCGACGGCGGTGTGGATCGGCTCCAACCAGGCACAACAACCGATCCGCACTGGCTACGGCGGCATGATCTACGGCGCCATGCAGCCCGCGGACATCTGGGCCAAAACGATGAACGGCGCGCTGGCGCAGACCCCGGTCGAGCAGTTCGTCGGAGTGGCCGCACCCTCGCCCATCATCGTCCCCGGTCCGCCGTCCCCGGCGCGCCCCGCGCCCGCGCCGCCCGCACCGCCGCTGATCATGCCCGGCCCCCCGCCCCCTCGC
>JABFVX010000022.1 GCA_013362555.1 Mycobacteriaceae bacterium | reverse complement strand
TCCGCGTCGCCGGACGCGCCCGGCATCCGCGCGGACGCGTCGCGATTGCGGGTCGGGCTGGCCTTCGACGTCGGCGGCCGAGGAGACGCGTCGTTCAACGACGCGGCGGCGGCGGGAGTGGACCGGGCGGTCGCGGAACTCGGTGTCGCGCGCGCCCACGTCGCGGAGCGCACCTCGGCGCAGGGGGAGTCGGAAGACACGAAAGTGGAGCGTCTGCGCCAGCTCGCCGCGACCGGCTACCCCGCGATCGTGGCGGTCGGCTTCGCGTATGCGGACGCGGTCCGCACGGTGGCGGCGCAGTTTCCGGCCACGAAGTTCGCGATCATCGACGCCGAGGCGTCCGCCCCCAACGTCACGCCGCTGACGTTCGCCGAGGAGCAGGGCTCGTTCCTCGTGGGTGTGGCGGCGGCGTACCTGTCGCGCACCTGTCACATCGGGTTCGTCGGCGGCGTGAACAGCCCGCTGATCCAGAAGTTCCAGGCGGGCTTCGTCCAGGGCGCGCGGGCCGCCGCGCCGAATATTGCAGTAGATGTGAAGTATCTGACACCTGCGGGCGACGTCTCCGGGTTCAGCGACCCGGCCAAGGCGAACGTGGTCAGCAAGGGCGAGCTGGACGGCGGTGCGGATGTGCTGTTCGCGGCGGCGGGCGCCAGCGGCAAAGGCACGTTCGAGGCGGTGTACGGGGCGCACCGGTCCGGCGGTGCGGACCGGTGCGCCGGCGCGCCGCCGTGGGCCATCGGCGTGGACTCCGACCAGTACCGGCAGACCAACCTCGGGCCGGCGCGCACCTGCATCGTCACGTCGATGGTGAAGCGGGTCGACGTGGCGGTGTTCGACTGGCTGCGCGCGGTCGCGCAGGGGACCGAGCAGAGCCTGCCGCGGGTATTCAGCCTCGCCGACGACGGGGTGGGCTATTCGACCTCGGGCGGACACGTGGCCGACATCGCCGCGGTGCTGCAGGCCTACCGGGCGCAGATCATCTCGGGCGCCATCCGGGTGTCGAGCAGGCCATGAACGACGACACCATCACCGACGACGCCGTGACCGGTGGCCGGGCGCCCGCGGTCGAACTGCTCGGCATCACCAAGCACTACCCCGGGGTGGCAGCGAATTCCGATGTGCGCCTGCGGGTGCGGTGCGGCGAGATCCACGCGCTGTGCGGCGAGAACGGCGCGGGCAAATCCACCCTGATGAAAATCCTCTACGGGATGGAGACCCCGGATTCGGGAACCATCGCGGTGCACGGCGAACCGGTGCGGTTCGGTTCCCCGACCGACGCGATCGCCGCCGGAATCGGAATGGTCCACCAGCATTTCATGCTGGTGGACAATTTCACGGTGCTGGAGAATCTGGCGCTGGGGGCCGAAGGGCGCCACGGAATCGGCGTCGGTGCGCGTGCCGCCGCGCGAGAACTGATGGAGCGCACCGGTCTTCGGGTCGATCTCGACGCGCGGGTGCACGATGTGGGGGTGGCCGACCGGCAGCGCCTGGAGATTCTGAAGGTCCTCTACCGCGGCGCGCGAGTGATCATTCTGGACGAGCCGACGGCAGTGCTGGTGCCGTCGGAGGTCGACGAACTGTTCGGGGTGCTGCGGGCGATGGTCGCCGACGGCTTCACGTTCCTGTTCATCTCACACAAGCTCGACGAGGTGCTGGCCGTCGCGGACACCGTCACGGTCCTGCGCCGCGGTGAAGTCGTGGGAGAGGTGGCTGCCGCCGCGGTGGACGCCGGGCAGTTGGCGCGAATGATGATCGGCGGCGCCCTGCCGCAGCCCCGTCCGCGCCCCGCTCTCGGCGACCGGCACGCGGTGTTGACCGTGCGGGACCTGGCCGTGTCCGATCCCGATTCGGGGCGCGCGGCGCTCGGGCCGGTGTCGCTGACGGTCCGGGCAGGCGAGGTGCTCGGCATCGCCGGGGTGGAAGGCAACGGTCAGACCGAGTTGATGGCCGCCATCGCGGGACTGGCCGCGCACACCGGCTCGGTCGTGTTGACCGACCGGGGCGGGGGATCGGCCGAGCTGTCGTCGCTGTCGGCATTGCGCAGACGCGAGCGGGGGATCGGCTATGTCGCCGAGGACCGCACCCGGCAGTCGATTCTGGGGGCGTCGTCGTTGTGGCGCAATCGCATTCTCGGCTTTCAGAGCAGGCTGGTCTGCCCGCGCCCGTGGCGGGCGCTGCTCGATCTGGCGCGGGCGCGGCGCGACACCGCCCGGATTCTGGTCGACTTCGACGTGCGGGCGCCCGGCATCGGTGTCGCGATGGCGTCGCTGTCCGGCGGCAATCAGCAGAAGCTGGTGTTGGGCCGGGAATTGTCGGGCGAGCCTGCGCTGCTGCTCGCGGCGCATCCGACTCGCGGCGTGGATGTCGGAGCGCAGGCGCTGATCTGGGACCGGATCCGAGCGGCGCAGCAGAACGGCATCGCGGTACTGCTGGTGTCGGCGGATCTGGACGAGCTGATCGAGCTGTCGGATTCGATCGCGGTGCTGCTGCGCGGCCGGGTGACCGCGACTCTGGCGGCCGCGGCGCTCACCGCGGAGGACCTGGGCCGCGCGATGCTCGGCGGCGCCGCATCCGAGGGCGGTGCGCCGTGAACGGGACCCGCGGCCGGGCGGCCGAATGGGCGCGGGACAAGCTCGCTCCCGCGCTGGCGGCGTTCGTGTTCGCGGCGGCGCTGAGCGCGGTCGTGCTGCTGCTCGCGGGCGCGGACCCCGGGCGGGCGCTGGCCGCGATGGCGGGACAGCTCGGTCGCGGCGGCACGGCCGTCGACGCGCTGAACACCGCCGCGGTGTACTCCCTCGCGGGAATTGCGGTCTCGGTCGGGTTCGCGATGAACCTGTTCAACATCGGGGTGGAAGGGCAGTACCGGGTGGCGGCGGTGGCGGCCGCGGTGGTCGGCGGCGCGGTGCGATTGCCCGCAGGCGTACACGCGGCGCTGATTCTGCTGGTCGCGGTGGCGGCGGGCGCGCTGTACGCGCTCATCCCGGCCTTGCTGAAGGTGTACCGCGGCGTGCACGAGGTGATTTCGACCATCATGCTGAACGCCGTCGGAGCGGGCATCGTGTCGTGGTCGATCTCGGAGCGCGGATTCGGAGTGCTGCGCGGCAACAACATCGGGACCGCGGTCCTGGCCCGCAGCGCCTGGGTTCCGGGGTGGCATCTCGGCTCTCGCGGAACGGTTTTCGGGCTGGCAGCGCTCGCGGTCCTGGTGGGCGTCGGATACTGGGTGCTGCTGGCCCGGGGCCGCTTCGGATTCGAACTGCGCGCCACCGGCGAGTCGCCCACGGCCGCAGCCACTTCCGGCATCGACCCGAAACGCACCACGCTGGCGGCCATGCTGCTGTCGGGCGCGGTGGCGGGCCTGGTGGCGATGCCGGAGCTGGTGGGCCGCGACCATGCCTACCTGATGACGTCCACCACCGGCTACGGCTTCACCGGAATCGCGGTGGCGCTGTTGGGCCGAGGCCATCCGGTCGGGGTCGCGGTCGGCGCGCTGCTGTGGTCGTTCCTGGACAAATCGGCGGTGGCGTTGGACGGCGTCGGCATTCCGCGGGAGATCGTGATGATCATGCAGGGCTCGATCGTGCTGGCGGTGGTGGTGTCCTACCGCGTGGCAGGCAGGCGCGCGATCGTGCGCCAGCAGCGCACTGTGCGGTCGGCGGCGCTCGGGGCAGGCCGGGCAGACCCGAGGAGCCGGCATGCCTGATGCGGTGTTCGGCGTTTCCGGAATGGCCCGCGGCGTGCGCTCGACGCCCCTCACGGGTCGTTCCGGACGGTGGGCGGCCGTTGCGGCCGCGGCGGGCGTGGTGCTGGCGCTGTCGTACACGTCGTATTTCACCGGAGTGCTTGAGCTGACCTCGAGCACTACCGTGCGGGCAGCAGTGGTGCTGACGGCGCCGATCCTGCTGGCGGGCCTGGGCGGGCTGTGGTCCGAGCGCGCGGGGGTGGTGAACCTCGGGCTGGAGGGCATGATGGTGCTCGGCACCTGGGGCGGGGCGTGGGGCGCCTACCACTGGGGGCCCTGGGCGGGGCTGGGTTGCGCGGCGGTGTTCGGCGCGCTGGGCGGACTGGTGCACGCCGTCGCCACGGTGGGTTTCGGCGTCAACCACATCGTGTCGGGCGTCGCGATCAACCTGCTCGGCCCCGGCGTCGCGAAATACTTGGCGACGCTGGTGTTCGAGCCGGTGTCGCACAACCAGCGCGAGTCTGCGCCGGTGCCGAAGCTGCCGCAGTTGTCGCTGCCGTGGCTGCCCCAGTGGCTGGCGGATCTGGAAGACGGCCGCCGCGTGGTCATTTCCGACGTCGCGGGCATCGTGCGCGGACTGGTGAGCGAGGTGTCGCCGATCGCCGTGCTGGCGGCCGTGCTGGCGCCGCTCACGTGGTGGGTGCTGTGGCGCACCCGGGTCGGCCTGCGGCTGCGCTCGACCGGGGAGAATCCGGTCGCGGCCGAGTCGCTCGGCATCGGCGTGTACCGCTACAAGTACGCCGCCGTCGTGTTCTCGGGCCTGCTCGCCGGGCTCGGCGGCGCGGCTCTGGTGCTCAATCCCGGCCAGCCCGGCTACCTGGAGGGCCAGACCGGCGGGCGCGGCTACCTCGGTCTGGCGGCAATGATCTTCGGCAACTGGCGTCCCGGCGGCGTGCTGTCCGGGTCGGCGCTGTTCGGCTACGCGGACGGCCTGCGTCTGTCGAGCGGCGGCGGCGCCGTGTACGCCTTGCTCTATGCCGTGGTGTGGCTGGTGGTTGCGGTGGCGGCCTGGCGCCTTGTCGGCAGGCGCCTGGTCGCCGCCGCGGTGGCGGCCGCGGGCGCTGCGGCGCTCTATTGCCTGTACTGGTTCACCGACACGCTGCCCAGCGAACTCACCGACTACCTCCCGCAGATCGTGACGCTCGCGGTCCTGGCGCTCGGTACCCGCACGTTGCGCCCGCCCGCCGCCGACGGGTTCGTCTACCGCCGCGGCCGCCCGCTCGAAGCCACCTGACCGAGTGCGGTGGAACACAGGGTATCCTGGGAGTTTCGTGTCAGGCTGGCTGTAGTCAGGTTTGAGGAGCCCCGGTGATCACCGCAACCGATTTGGAAGTTCGTGCCGGCGTGCGCACGCTGCTCTCTTTCGAGGGGGCGGCGATGCGGGTGCAGGCCGGGGATCGGATCGGGCTGGTCGGACGCAACGGCGCGGGGAAGACGACGACGCTGCGGATCCTCGCTGGAGCGGGGGAGCCGTACGCGGGCGACGTGAGCCGCACCGGGGACATCGGGTATCTGCCGCAGGACCCGCGGGAGGGGAACCTGGACGTGCTGGCCAGGGACCGGGTGCTGTCGGCCCGCGGGCTGGATGCGCTGGTCCGGGACATGGAGAAGCAGCAGATCCTGATGGCGGAGCTCGCCGACGAGGCCGAGCGCGACCGTGCCGTGCGCACGTACGGCAGGCTGGAGGAGCGGTTCGCGGCCCTGGGCGGTTACGTGGCCGAGAGCGAGGCCGCCCGGATCAGCAACAGCCTCGGTCTGCCCGACCGGGTGCTGGGGCAGCCCCTGCGCACGCTCTCGGGCGGTCAGCGCCGCCGCATCGAGCTGGCCCGCATCCTGTTCTCGGCTTCCGACGGTTCCGGCGGAAAGTCGGGCACGACGCTGCTGCTCGACGAGCCGACCAACCACCTGGACGCGGACTCGATCACGTGGCTGCGCGGTTTCCTCCAGAGCCACGACGGCGGCCTCATCGTGATCAGCCACGACGTGGACCTGCTGGCCGACGTGGTGAACAAGGTCTGGTTCCTGGACGCCGTGCGCTCCGAGGTCGACGTCTACAACATGGGCTGGAAGAAGTACCTGGACGCCCGTGCCACCGACGAGCAGCGCCGGGTGCGCGAGCGCGCGAACGCCGAGAAGAAGGCGAGCGCGCTCAAGGCCCAGGCCGCCAAGCTCGGCGCCAAGGCCACCAAAGCCGCGGCCGCGCACCAGATGGTCAAGCGCGCCGAGCGGCTGATGTCCGAACTCGACGACGTGCGCGTGGCCGACAAGGTGGCGCGCATCAAGTTCCCGGAGCCCGCGGCGTGCAGCAGGACGCCGCTGATGGTGAAGAGCCTCACCAAGCTCTACGGCTCGCTGGAGATCTTCACCGGCATCGACTTCGCCATCGACAAGGGCAGCCGGGTGGTGGTCCTCGGCCTGAACGGCGCGGGCAAGACGACGCTGCTGAAACTGCTTGCGGGCGTGGAACAACCGACTTCCGGAGGCCTGGAGCCGGGCCGCGGCCTGAAGGTCGGCTACTTCGCGCAGGAGCACGACACCCTCGACGACGCGGCGACAGTGTGGGAGAACATCCGGTTCATGTCGCCGGATGCGGGCGAGCAGGACCTGCGCGGCCTGCTCGGGGCGTTCATGTTCACCGGGCCACAGCTGGACCAGCCCGCGGGCACGCTGTCCGGCGGTGAGAAGACCCGCCTCGCCCTGGCCGGGCTGGTGTCGTCGGCCGCCAACGTGCTACTGCTCGACGAGCCGACCAACAACCTCGATCCCGTCTCGCGCGAGCAGGTGCTCGACGCGCTGCGCAGCTACGCGGGCGCGGTCGTCCTGGTGACCCACGACCCGGGCGCCGCCGAGGCCCTCAACCCCGAGCGAGTGATCCTGCTCCCCGACGGCACCGAAGACCACTGGTCCGACGAGTACCGCGAACTCATCGAACTCGCCTGAACCCTCCAGAATGACCCGTGAAGTGCGTTGGATGCACGTCCTGGGTCATTCTGGAGGTCAGGACAGCGTTGCCACGCCCGCGTAGTCGTGGAAGCGGCCGTTGGCCGTCCGGGAACGGTCGCCGTCGGGACGCCAGGTGTCCAACTCGACCAGGCCGGGCTCCACGAGGGTGAAACCGTCGAAGAACGAGGCGATCCGTGCGCCCGGGCGCAGGTGCAGCGGGGTCGGGGTCGCCCGGGACATCGCGACCACGTCGGCGACGTCTTCCGGCGGGCCGTCGCTGCTGAAGTGCGACAGGGCCAGGTAGCTGCCCGGGCTCAGCACGTCGCGGATCCGCCCGATCGCCGTGCCGGGCTCGGCGCTGTCCGGGACGAAATGCAGCAGGGCGACCATGAGCACCGCGACCGGTTCGTCGAAGTCGAGCAGCGCGCGGACGTCGGGGTGGGTCAGGACCGCGTCGATGTCGGTGAAGTCGCCCTGCACCACCCGGGCCGAGCGGTTGTCGGCGAGCAGCGCGCCGCTCATGGCCACCGCCACCGGGTCGATGTCGACGTAGACCACGCGCGCGTCGGGGTTGTGGCGCTGGGCGACCTCGTGGACGTTGCCCGCGGTGGGAATGCCGGAGCCGATGTCGAGGAACTGGCGCACCCCCGCCGCGGCGAGATAGTCCACCGCCCGGCGCAGGAAGGCGCGGTTCGACCGCATGATCGCGGGCAGTTCGGGCCAGCGCTGCGACGCCGCCCGCACCATGTCGCGGTCGACTTCGAAGTTGTGCAGGCCGCCGACGCAGTAGTCGTAGATCCGAGCGGCGCTCGGCACCGTCGGGTCGACGGTGGGCGGCAGCCAGTCGGGATGCGTCATGGACGGGAACTCTCGTTGCGGGTGTGCGGAGGGTGGTGCGCCAGTGCCCAGGTGCCCGGTTGCGCGGATTTGGCCCGGTACATACCGCGGTCCGCGACGTCGATCAGGTGCGCGGGCTCGGCGCCGGCGACTCGCGGGGCACTGACCCCGACGCTGGCCGAGATCCGCAGCCGGTGCCCGTCGATGGTAAACGGCGCGGCGAGTGCGCGCAGCAGATTCTCCGCAACTGCGATCGTGTCGTCGTCGGTCGTGGGTGCCGGGATAACGGCAACGAACTCGTCGCCGCCGAGACGGGTCAGCAAACCGCCGACGTGCGCGCCGGCCAGCCGGGCGGCGACCGCGGCCAGCAGCCGGTCGCCGACGCCGTGTCCGTAGCGGTCGTTCACGACCTTGAAGTCGTCGAGATCCAGGAAACACAGGCCGACTCGGTCCTGCGGACCCGCCTCGGCCGCCAGGTCTGCCAGGGTCTCCCGCAGGGACAGCCGGTTCGGCAGGCCGGTGAGCGGGTCGTGTCGGGCCTGGTGGTGCAGCTCCAGCTGCAACCGGTGGCGCTCGGTGATGTCCTCGCCGACCGTCAGCAGGTAGTCGTGCTGGCCGTCGCCGCCCGCGACGAAGGTGACCGCGAGCGAGCCCCAGCGGTCCGGACCGTGGTCGGTCTGGAACCGGACTTCCTGGCGCAAGCTGCCGTGCCCGGGGACGACGAGCTGGTGGCGGATGCGGGCCTGCAGGTCGGCCCGGTCGTCCGGGTGCACGAAATCGTCGACGCGGGCGCCGCGGATGTGGTCCTCCGGCACGCCGAGCATGACGGCGAGCGCGGTGTTGGCGACGAGGATGCGTCCGACGGTGTCGGACACCGCGATGGCCACCGGAGCGTTGTCGAACACTACCCGGAACCAGATTTCGCTGTCACGCAGCGCGTCCGCCCGCTGTTGCAGCGTGGCCGCGCATCCGTCGCCGAAGGTGCCGAGCAGCTCGGCCAGCCGGATGCGGTATTCGCGCTCGGAGCGGCCGTGCAGCTTGTCCGGCAGCAGTGCGAGCACCCGCGCCGATCGGGTGGCCACCGACGGCAGCGTGAAATACGCCGCCACGGCGCGCCCCACGGCGGCGCCGACCTCCGCGTCGAACGGGTCGTCGTCGAGCGCGATGGCCAGGCGCTGTACCAGCATGGTCAGCACGCGGACCCGGTGTTCCCCCACGGTGGGTACAAATCTCGTGTCCGCCAGCGCTTCCCACCACTGCTGCGCCAGCGCTGACGCTTCATCCGCATCGATCACTGTGTGTCGCCCCTGCATCCGACCGCGGACCACATCCCCGCCGCGAAAGTTCTTTGCCCTAACTTACCTGTCGCCCCCTGCCGTGGCTAGCATCTTGTCACTCACGGGTGACACGATTACCCGCCATGGCTGGGGAGGGTGCGCGTAGCGCTGTGCCGCAACGGATTGCGGTGCTGTGCGATAGAATCACGCAATCCGGTGGCGAGCCGGATGCAGTGCTACGGGATGAGTGCTAGGGATGGCGGACGGAGTAGGGGCGGTATGGCCGGCATGACGTTGACGGGGCGGGTGTTGAAGTTCGACGAGGTGCGCGGCTACGGCTTCGTGTCCCCGGACAGCGGCGGCGAAGATGTCTTCCTGCACGTGAACGATATCGAATTCGACAAGCAGCTGTTGGCGCCGGGTGTCGTGGTGGAGTTCGAGGCGGAGAAGAGCGAGCGCGGCTTCAAGGCCTCCCACGTGCGGATTCCCGGCCGCGGCGAGCTCCGCGCCGAAGAGCCGCGCCCGCTGCCGGTCCACCTGGAGGTCGCTCCTGCGGCCGAGCCGGTCGACGATCTCATGTCGGACGTGCTGACCGCGAACGATTTCCGGCGCGAGGTCACCGAGGCCATCCTGGCCTCGGCTCCCTCGGTCACCGGCGCCGAGATCCGCGCCATCCGCGACACTCTGGAGCGCCTGGCCGCCACGCACGGCTGGATCGGCTAGCCGCCGCCCGACCTAGAACAGGACCAGGGCGACGACGGCGATCAGGACCAGCAGGGCGACGGCGACGATCAGCGCCAGCGTCGTGGTCGACAGTCGCGACGCGGCAGGCGGTTCCACGACGCCCTTTTCGACGAAGGCCTGGAACTGGGCGGTATTGGCGGTGTTGGGGTACTGAGCGGAGCTGTCGGGTTCTCGATCGCGCATGTCGCACACTGTAGCGGTACGGCGTGCATGTGACCCGCCAGTAGTGGGAGAACATCGTGAAGGCGTCCTCCAATCACGCTGATCGAGCGCGGAACGCCCTCGGGAACGGTCGGTCAGCGTGGGGTGACGATGCCGTTGTCGAAGGCGTAGACGATGGCGGCGGCGCGGTCGCGCAGTCCGAGCTTGGTGAAGACGTGGCCGATGTGGCTCTTCACGGTGACCTCGGAGATGCCCAGTTCGCGAGCGATTTCGGCATTGCTGCGGCCGGTGCCGATGAGGGTGAGCACCTCCAGCTCGCGGGCGGTGAGGCCGCCGTGGCCGGGTTGGCGGGTGAGGCCCGCGGCGGAACTGCGGCGGTACGTCGACAGGACCCGGCCGGTGACTGCGGGGTCGAGCCAGCCTTTGCCGCGGGCGACCGCGCGCACGGCGCGGATGAGCTCTTCGGCAGGCGAGTCCTTGAGGATGAACCCCGACGCTCCGGCCCGCAGTGCGCTCGCGATCAGGTCGTCGTCGTCGAAGGTGGTCAGCACGAGCACCGGCGGCGAGAGCGGAGCCGTGTGCAGCCGCCGCGTCGCCTCGATGCCGTCGACGTGTTTCATC
>JABFVX010000348.1 GCA_013362555.1 Mycobacteriaceae bacterium | reverse complement strand
ACAGTGGCGCAGGACGCAGCCGAGAGCGGGTGGTGGGTTCTGCGTCGCCGCGTCGGCCGCGGTGATGGCCGCGCGGCACTCGCCGTCGGAACCGTCACAGGGCGGGCGAGGGCCGCGCCCGCCCTGCCCTCGGGCACACGCCGTGGCGTGCTGACGACCAGCGACCAGGCCCGCGTGGGCTGACGCACCCGCCGTCTGCCCAGGAGCGTGAGGACGCTGGACACCCGGAAGTCCTTGGGCGAAGAACGCCGTCCCATGCACACGGTGATTCGATCATGCTGGGCGGAGAAGAGTAGATGACTTGTATTTACCGACATCTCGTCACGGGATGCTCAGCGTCTGTGGTTGTGCGCGATGGCCTTCGGCGACATCCACGGCCGTGCGGATCAGTTCCGCCACCGCGAGGGATCGGTGCTGCTGCGGCCAGGCAAGCAGCACTGAGATGAGCGGGGCGTCGAGCACCGGGACGCAGACCAGGTCCGGCCGAAGCTGGCCGCGGACCGACTCCGGGGCCAGGGTGACCGCCCGCTCCAGCGCGATCAGCTGCGTCAACTGGCCGATGTCGCGGACGCCGGCCCCGCCCGCGGCCGTCGGCTCGTGGGTGGCGAGTGTCTCGCCGGCGAGGTCGGCCAGCCGCACGCTGGACCGCTGAGCCAGCCGGTGCCGAGCGCCCACGACCACGACCTGGCGTTCGACCAGCAATTCCTCGGAGTCCAGGCCGCGCAGATCGCAGTGGGGACTCGGACTGTGCAGCAAGCCGACGTCGGCCCGACCATCGCGGAGCATCGGGGCGCGCTCGTGGATCGCGCAGACGACGACGTTCACCGGAGGCGTGCCCGGCCGGGACTCGTAGGCCGCCAGGATGGCGGGCAGCAGACCTCCGTCGCCCCCGGGCTTCATCACCAGGGTAAGGCCGGGATCGGGCCGTCCCGCCCGTTGGGCCCGATGAGCCGCCGCGGCCATGGCCTCCAGTGCCCGGCGACCTTCGTCGCGCAGGACTTCCCCAGCGGAGGTCAGCCTCACCCGCCGGCTGGTGCGTTCCAGAAGCGTGACGCCGAGCTGAGCCTCCAGGCTGCGGATCGACCTCGACAACGAGGGCTGGGCGATTCCCAGGCGGGCCGCGGCGCGGCCGAAGTGCAATTCTTCAGCCAACGTCAGGAAATAGGTCAGCGCCCGGGTCTGCAGTGGATCCATACCTTGAAGGTACTGATCGTGCTTCCGCCTGTCATTGCTCGGCGGCCCTGCCGATGATGGTGTTCGATGTCATGACTGACATCACCAAGAACGTGCCTTCCATCGCCCTGGTCACGGGAGCCAACAGAGGGATCGGCCACGCGATCGCCGGCCGGCTGGCCGCTCTCGGAACGACGGTGCTGCTCGGCTCACGCGACCCGGCACGCGGAGCTGACGCGGCGCGCGCACTGCGGGACGTCGGCGGAGACGTGGTCCCGATCACCATCGACGTGACCGACCAGGCCAGCGTGAGCGACGCGGCCAACACCGTCGAGGACATGTACGGCCGGCTCGACGTGCTGGTCAACAACGCCGGTGTCTCCGGAGCCCCTTCGCCGCTGACGCCTTCCAGCGCCGACCTCGACGTGGTGCGGGAAGTGTTCGAGACCAACTTCTTCGCGGTCATGGCGGTGACGAACGCGATGCTGCCGCTTCTGCGACGGTCCCGTGCGGCCCGGATCGTCAACATGTCCAGCGAGATCGGGTCCTTGGCCTCCATGTCCGACCCGGATCACTACATGTCGAAACTGCCGGCCCAGGCCGCCTACCCGCCCTCGAAGACAGCTTTGAACTCCCTGACCGTCCAGTACGCCAAGGAATTGCGCGGCGCGGGAATTCTGGTGAACGCCTGCTCCCCGGGCGCCTGCGCGACGGACTTCACCAAGCACCTCGGCCTGCCACTCACCCGCACCGCCGACGACGGTGCCGCCATCGCCGTCAGACTCGCCACACTGGCGGACGACGGTCCCACCGGCGGATTCTTCGATGACAACGGCACCCTCCGCTGGTGACGGACGGGGCGGCCGCGGCGTCCGTCGGTCACGGGGGTCGAGGAGCGCCTCAGCCGGGCCGGTACCGGTCCACCTGCGTCGAACACGACTCGGAGGCGGGCCGGGCAGCGGATGTCCCGGCGGCGCGTGTTCGTGCTGGTCGCCGGACAATTCTTTCTGGGTATTCCCGGCCGTACGCAATTAGACGCACGGCGTTCATTTTGTCAACACTTCGGTCCCGATCTGGCGGAAATGCGGCGGGGGTCGGCAGGGTAACGACTTGTTGCTCCCGCTGGGATGGAGTCACCATTTTCATGCGGCGGGCGACCTGCTCGCCGAGCACAGGAAGCGGGGACAAGAAATGCGATTGTGGAAATCTGCCGTCCTGGGAATTGTCGCGGCGTCCGCCATTATCGGGTCTCAGGGCACAGCTCAAGCGGACGGTGACGGCCGTTGCGACGGAGGTGACGCGTGCTTCTATTGGGGAGCCAACTTCACCGGATCCCTGCGCGACTACTCGTCGAACCGCGCCGATTTCGGCAACGACAGATTCGTCGCGCCGGGTGCGGGACAGACCGAGAACGTCAAGAACAACAGTGCCTCCGAGAAGAACTACGATTACAACCTGCCGATGCAGATCTGCTACAACG
>JABFVX010000450.1 GCA_013362555.1 Mycobacteriaceae bacterium | reverse complement strand
TCGCGAGGAGCCGCCGGTGAGGCAGATGACGGGCCGCGGGCCTGCCTGTGGGGCCGCGGCCCGCGCGGCCTCGACGATCCGGCGCACATCCGCGTCGACGAGGCCCTCGAGCTCCGGGCGGGTGAGCGTCAGCGTCTCACGTCGTCCGTCCGCCGCAATGTCGACAGTCGTCTCCGAGGTCGCCGACAGGGTTTCCTTCGCCGTGCGCACAGCGTCGTCGAGGGCCCGCGACTCGCGGACCGCCGCGGGTTCGCGCAGCGCGGCGAGGAGCCGCGGATTGCGGCTCGACAGCTGGTCTTCGGCCCACCGCCGCACGGCTGCGTCGAAGGACCGGCCGCTCAGCGCGGCCTCGCTGTGTGCGGCGGCGATGTCGAAGGACCCGTGCGGATTGGGCCGCAGCGCCGCCGCGGTCGTCGCGCCGCCGCCTATGTCGACGACAAGGACCGGCTGGTCGGGTCGGATCACGCCGGTCCGCGCCCAGTGCTGGGCGCACGCCAGCGGCTCCGGCACGGCCCGCACGAGGTGCGCCGGGTACCCCACCTGCTGAGCGGCGTCCAGCAGCACCTGGATCTGGTCGGCGGACCAGTTCACCGGGTGGGTGAGTACGATCCCCGCGGGCTGCGACCCGCCGCGGGCTGTCTGTGCGGCCGCCAGCGCCGACCGCAGCACGGCCGCCACGATGACCGTCGCGGGCACCTGTTCGACGCCCACCTGGATCGTCGTCTGAGTCAGCGCGACCAAACGCTTCGGGGCCGCGTAGAACCGGGAAGGGTCCAGGTGAGCGCAGCCCAGCGCGTGCTCGCCCACCGCGATCCGGCTCGCCGTCTCGACGAACACCGCGGACGGCATCGCCGCGCCGTGCTGGGACAGAATCAGCGGCTGTGCCGCACCGGCCATCGGATCCAATTGGGCCGCAACTGTTGTGGTCGTTCCGAAGTCAACGCCCAGCACCCACCCTGACATCCACACCTACCCCGAGCCGCATACACCGTCGCTGTGGATGCTACGTGGTCGGATGCGGCGGCAGGCTAGCCCTGGTAGCACCCGCTGGGGTGGTAGCTGCCGCTGGCGTAGGCCCCCTGGGTGTCGGCGCACCACGAGGTCTCGCGGTCGTCGTACCGGCCTCGGTCTTCCGACGCCGTCTCGGCCGATGCCTCGATGCCTCCCAGCGTCACAGCAACTGCAGCGAACGTCCCTGCCACCCATTTGGTCATCGTTGACTCCTTACGTGGGATCTTTCCCCCATAGTGGGCAGCGTTCCTGAGAATTCACCAAAGTTTTCCTTACAGTGTCCAACTCTGCCGATGCAGGCGAGCTGTCCGGAACGACCCGTGAACTGCGTCTGACGCACGCCACGGGTCGTGCTGGACGTTCTCAGCCGGCTCTCAGTGAGTGTTAGACAAACGTCCAGAACGACCCACGGAGTGCGGTGCTCCCCCCACGGGTCGTTGTGGCTGGGTTGCAAACCCTCCAGAATGACCCGTGAAGTGCGTTGGATGCACGTCATGGGTCATTCTGGAGGGTTGCAAACCCAACCCGGGCCGCAGTCCGGCCACGCCCGTCGACGGGCGAAACCCGCGCGGCCCGCACCGATTCCGCGACCTGGACCGCCGTCGCCCCGTCCATGAACAGACGCTACTCCAGCTCTGGAGATGCGGAGGGGCACTAAGCTCCGTGAGAGTGACTGAGCTATCCGCTTTTCCGCTGCCGTTTCTCGAGTCCTACCGGGTGCCCGTCGCGCCGATGCGGACGCTGCGTGAGCTACAGATGATGCAGGCGAGCGCGCACATCCGGGCGAAGCCGAAGTGGTTCGCCAAGATGCGCGACGCCGAGATCGTCGCCCGGTGGTCCGGCGAAGCGGCGGCGCAAGGGCTGACCGAGGCTCAGATCCGTTATGTGCTGGCGGAATTGGCGTACTACGCCGAGCTGCGCGACGAGCGGACCGGGATCGAGGTCTCCGCCGTCGACGGGGTGTGGCAGTCGGATTCGCTGGTCGACGCCGACCTGCGGGCCAGGCTGGGGGAGGCGGTCCGGGTGCTGGAGGACGTACCCGCCGCCGAGCGCGACTGGCACCCCGGGTCGGACGGCCAGGTCCTGGACTTGGTGCATCCGTCGCTGTTCTGCCGCGTGCGCGGGGTCAGTCTGCCCGATGACGCGCCGTGGCCGCGGCTCGAGGGCGGAGTCGCGCGCTACGCACTGTCGGAGAAGTTCCAGTGGCTGCCCACCGATGTCGACGTCGATGCGGACGGCCGGGTCGCTTTCCGGTCGTACGTGAACAATGTCGACCCGGCGACGCACCCGGACCTGGACGCGGTGTTGCCGGAGTTGTTCGCGCGCGTGCGTCCGCTGTTCGAGAACGTGCTGACCGACTTGCGCCACCCGCGCCCGGTGCGGATCGAGGCGGACCCGTACTCGTGGTACGACGATGCCCCCGGCAAACCGGTCGAACCGGCCGGGGACGATGCGGAGGACGAGGACGCGTGCAACGCCTACGACGCCGCAATGGACCAGTGGTGGGACACCCGCCGCCCGGTCGTCCCGGACGCCCCCGTGTTCGGTCCGCCCGCGCAGCCCGACGACGCGGACCGGGTCGACCTGCGGGGCCGCAGGCTACAGGTCATCGCGAAGCTCGCGAACATTCACCTGACGCCTGACAATCCCGAATACCCGGGCGGCAGTTGGCATGTCGAGGGCATGGTGAACGAGCGCATCGTCTCGACCGCCATCTACTACTGGGACAGCGACAACATCACCGACAGTCTGCTGAGTTTCCGAGCGGCCATCGAGGAGCCGGACTACGAGCAGAACGACGACAAGGGCGTCCGTGACGTCTACGGCCTCGACGACGAGGGCCCGCTGAACCAGGCGCTGGGGTCGGTGCACGCCCGCGCGGGTCGGTGCGTGGCGTTCCCGAACATCCTCCAGCATCGCGTCGCCCCGTTCCGCCTGGTTGACGCCGCTCGCCCCGGACACCGAAAGATCGTGGCGTTCTTCCTGGTCGACCCCTCGATCACGATTGTCTCGACCGCTGATGTGCCGCCTCAGCAGCCATGGTCGGACACCTCGACAATGACCCTGGACCAAGCCAAGTCCTACCGCGAGGAGCTGATGCACGAACGCAAGTACTTCGTGGCCGACCAGAACGAAGACCTCTACGAACGCGAGTTCTCCCTCTGCGAACACTGACCGACAGACGCACCCCTTCTGGTCAAACGCACCGGAAATAGCCGACTGAACGCGGTGCGTCTGGCCAGAAGGGGTGCGTCTGTCGGCGTGAACTAGTCTTCCTGCGCAGGGTCAGGCGACGTTGTTCGAGGAGGAGGTGCGTGTGACCGACGACGAGTCCGGTGTTCACGATGCCTCGGCGCGGGTCGTCGATCCCGATGTCGACTTGCGTGATCCGGCGCAGCGGGGCGAACTCGCCGCCACCCACGGCGCCGTCGTCGTCGCGGTGAGCGTCGGCGGCGGCGTCGGGGCGCTGGCGCGCTACGGAATCGCGCTGCTGCTGCCCACGCGGTCCGGCGGGTTTCCGTGGGCGACCTTCATCACCAACCTCACCGGGTGTTTCCTGATCGGGGTGTTGATGGTCGTGATCACCGAGATCGTCACTCCGCACCCGTTGCTGCGGCCGCTGCTCGGAGTCGGCGTGCTCGGCGGGTTCACCACCTTCTCCACGTATGCCGTGGAGTCCCGAGACCTGTTGCGGCCCGGCACGATCGGCGTTGGATTCGGCTACCTCGCCGCGACCCTGGTGTGCTGCCTGGTCGCGGTCACTGCCGCGGCCGCCTGGACCCGCGCTCTCGCGGGACGCGCCCGCAGGCGGACGGGGGCGGCGGCGTGACCGTGGCGTTGGTGCTGGCGGGCGCCATGATCGGAGCGCCGGTGCGGTATCTCGCGGACCGGGCCGTGCAGTCCCGCCACAACAGCATGTTCCCGTGGGGGACGTTCACCGTCAACGTCGTCGGCTGCCTGCTCCTGGGGGGCCTTGCGGGCGGGGGCGCCGCCGCCCCGGTGATGACGCTGCTCGGCACCGGGTTCTGCGGCGCGCTGACCACCTACAGCACCTTCAGCTTCGAAACCCTCCGCCTGGCCGAGCTGCGGGCGTGGTTCACCGCGGTCGGGTACGTCGCCCTCACCGTGGCCGCCGGTCTCGCGGCGGCCTGCGCCGCCTATGCCGCCGCCCACGCCCTTTGCTGACCTTCCCAACCCTCTCCAGGATGACCCGTGACGTGCGCCCAGCGCACGTCACGGGTCATTCTGGAAGTCCGGTTCTACTGGCGTTCTGCGGGTTTGGGGATGCCGGGCACCCAGCGCGGTCTGACCGGGTCGGGCGTGTCGGCGGAGACCAGGTCGTTTTCGATCAACAGCCGACCGATCTCGCCGGCCTCCAGCTTCTCCAGCAGGCGCCTGCGCATTCCGGCCGGGCCGGGCAGATGGGTTTCGGCGCCGTCGCGCAGTTTGCTGGTGGCCTGAAGCAAGGTGCGGACGTCGTAGGTCGAGTTGAAGACCTCGGGTACGCCGCGCTCGACGTCGAGCAGGCGGTAGACCGCCTCCATCGCGCTGCGCACGGAGTATTCGGTGGTGAAGATGCAGTCGCGCGACGTCTCGGCGAACTGACCGATGAAGGCGAAGTTCGTCGCGCCCGCGGGCACCACGTCCGGCCGGTCGCCTGCTTTGCGCGGCATGAAGAACGCCGTGACGTACGGCATCATCACCGGCACGCACTTGGCGGCCTCGGCGGCCAGTTCGGGAATCTCGTGCTCGGGAACACCCATGTGGTACAGCCACTCCTGGGTGATCTCCGCGCCGGTGCACTCCTGCATCGGCTTGTGCACGTAGTCGCCGGGCACGTCGACGAAGAGACCGTAGACCCACACGACGATCTGGTCCTTCGGCTGATTCTTGAAGTGGGGCTGGCGGTTGACCGTCCAGCTGAGCAGCCAGCGGGAGTCGCGCGCGGTGACGATGCCGCCGGTGACGACCTTGCCGCTGAAAGGATCCCGCTTGCAGATGCGCCGGATGTACTCCGGGATGCGCTCATCCAGCGTCGTCACGGTGGCAGACTCCCACTTGGTCTCCGGGATGTGCGCGCCGAAGACGTCCGGTCGGCCGAACGCCGGATCCTTGGCCGCAATGCGGCGCCAGAGGTCCCACGCGGGCGCGGGTCCTCGGTTCAGGCGCGCGGGCGTGTGCTGGTCGCCGTTGTCGGAGTTCTCGGTCAGCGACCCGATCGTCGTGAACACGAGGTCCTTCTCGCCGAGGTCGATTCCGCCCTGGACCCCGTCCGACACCCACCGGATGCGGGTGGCTTGCTTGTGTCCGGGCGCGATCTCGAAGTCGATGTCGGTCACTTCGGTGTCGAACCGGAACGTCACCCCCTGGTCGAGCAGCCACCGGAACAGCGGCAGGACCAGCGATTCGTACTGGTTGTATTTGGTGAATTTCAGCGCCGACAAATCGGGGAGCCCGCCGATGTGATGGATGAAGCGGTGCAGATAGAGCTTCATCTCCAGCGCGCTGTGCCATTCCTGGAATGCGAACATCGTGCGCCAGTACAGCCAGAAGTTGCTGCGCAGAAAGTCCTCGCCGAACACTTCGTCGATCCGTTTGTCGGCCATCTGTTCGCGCCCGGCAAGGAATACCTTGACGAGGTCGCGCTGAGCGCGCTCGTTGAGCGTGAACAAGCCGTCTGTGTGAGCGTCTCGGCCGCGGTTCTCGGTGACGCGCTGCAATGAGCGGTTGGGGTCGTCCTTATTGAGCCAATAGAACTCGTCGAGCACGCTGGCGCCCGGGATCTCGATCGACGGCACCGAGCGGAACAGGTCCCACAGGCACTCGAAGTGGTTCTCCATCTCGCGGCCGCCGCGGATGACGAACCCCTTGTCCGGCTCTTTGATGCCGTCCAGCGCGCCGCCCGGCAGCTTCAGCCGCTCCAGCATCGTGATGCGTCGACCGGACATGTGTCCGTCGCGGATCAGGAATGCCGCGCCCGACAGCCCGGCGAGTCCGGCGCCGACGATCCACGCCGTCTTGTCGTCCACCCCTTCCGGCTTGCGCGGGCGGGCAAAGGCTTCGTAGTTGCCGCTGCTGTAATACATGCCATCGAGTATGCGCACGCATCGGGCCGGGTTTCTTCCTCAAATCGTCGCCGCCGACTCGAATCGCGGAATTGTCCGAAAACTGGCTCGAAATTCTGCGAATCGCCTTCAGACGGTGACGGTCGTGAGTATGACGACCGAGTCCTCGTTCGCGATGAGGCCGTGCCGTTGCGGCGGTATCGGATGCAGGTGTCCCGCCGGGATCTCTTGCGGCCCGTCCGCCTTGGTCAGCGACACTCGGCCGCGCAGCACCTGCAGACTCGCGGCCCGCGGCGCGCTGTGTTCTTCCAGTGCGGTGCCCGCGGTCAGGGCGATCACCGTCTGGCGCAGATACCCGTTGTGCAGGATCACGTGCGCGCTGCGCCCGTGCGGGCTGCTTTCGGCTTTCGCGAGGTGCTCATCGGCGAGCTGTCCCAGATCGTCCATGTCACCTGTTTTACAGGGTGGCCGCAGGTTATGTGGGCGAGAAGGAGCATTGCCGGGCCATGATGCCGTGGCGACCGTTTGGTGTGATAGTAGGTCAATGGGTCTGCTCCGGCGGTCTTGGGTCTTTTGGCTTGCCGGGACGCTGCTGCTGGTCGGTGCGGTCCGGCCGGAAGTGCGGTTCGGCGCGTGGCTGGCGCTCGGCGTCGCCTGCGTGGCCGCCATGCTCGCGGGACCTGTTCGAGGGCGGTCCCCGCGGGTCCGGCAGTGGCGGGTGGCGGCGGGCGCCACCGCCGTCGGAATGGTCGCCGATGTCGTCGGCGAGTCCGGCGTGTGGCTGGACCGAACCCAGTCGCTGGCGGTCAGCACCGTCTTCGATGTCGTGGTCTATCTGATCACCGTCGTCATCGCGGTGTCGGTGCTGTCGGAACGGGCGCGGCAGGCGACGTGGTTGGGGGTGTTGGACGGGTTGGTGCTGCTCGCGACGCTGATCACGCTGAGCGGCACCGTCTCGATTCTGCTGATATCGGACCGGACGCGGCCGTCCGGCGAAGGGGCGCACATCCTCAGCGGCTATCTCGGGCTCGACCTGCTGGTACTGCTGGGGGTCCTGGTCATGACCCGCGACCAGTGGCGCGGTTTGGGCCGGGAGACGTGGCTGGCTTTCTGCGGCGTCGGGTTGATGCTGGTGACCGCGGTAGGTCTGATCGCCACCGATCGGCAGGCCTTCGTGGGTTGGACGCTGGCCTTCAATGTGGGATGGCTGGCCGGGCTGGCGATGGTGAGCGCGGTCGCGGTGATCCCGTACGCGCCCGTCGATTCTTCGTTGCAGCGACTGCACGTCAGCCCGGGGCTGGCGAACTGGATTCTGGTGTTGGCGCTCGCTGTCGGTCCGCCGCTGGAGTTGCTCGATCCGAGCTTGGTGAACCTGGTGACGCTGCTGCTGGTCGCCGTCGGCGGACTCGCGCTGAGCGAGGCGCGCAGGCGAATGGTGGTGGAGCGCGCGACGCGCACCGCCGCCGCGGGACTGGCAGGCGCCGCAGACACCTACGCTGTCGTCTCGGCGACGATCGCCGCCGTCGCCGAGATCGCGCCCGCACAGCGGGCGATCCTCGGCGTCGTGGGACCGGACGGACTCCGGGTCGGCGCGACGCGGCCCGTCGACGCCGAGGTCGCCGACCGCGACCGCGACATGTCGCCGCCGGAGTTCCTCAAGCAGCGGTTCGGTCCGAGTCCGCACGACATTCTGATCCCGCCCACCAGGCCGCCGCACGCTGTCCTGGTGGCGCTCGGGCTGGGAGGGGCCCGCCGGTTCCTCGGGCACCGCCTCGCCGCGCTGGAGAACCTGGTGGCCCAGGCCGAGCTTGCGGCGAACCGTCTGCTGTTGACCGCGGAACTCTCCCGACGCGCCAGCGAGCAGTACTTCCAGTCCGTGGTCGCCAACGCCTCGGACATGATCGTCACCGTCGACGACTCGGGCCGGGTCCGATATGCGAGTCCGTCGGCGCACGCGACCCTGGGCGCACTCGAACTGACCGGCGGGCGGTTGGCCGACGTGGTCGGCG
This sequence comes from Mycobacteriaceae bacterium, assembly GCA_013362555.1. Classification (GTDB taxonomy): domain Bacteria; phylum Actinomycetota; class Actinomycetes; order Mycobacteriales; family Mycobacteriaceae; genus JABFVX01. The sequence goes on along the minus strand of JABFVX010000450.1, from coordinate 2,256 downwards.
AGGACAACGCGCTGTGGGTCCGCAGGGCGGCGGGGGACCGGTCCGCCGCGCACTGGCGGATCGCGATCGACGGCGCGACGATGGAAGTGGATGCCCGCGTCGCCGATCTGCGCGCCGATCCCGCGGTTCAGGGCATGGTCGTGACGCTGCGCGACGTCACCGAACAGACCGTGTTGAACCGGCGGCTCGAGCATCTCGCCTACCACGACCAGTTGACCGGGGTAGGCAACCTGGCGTGGTTCGCCGAGCGGTACCAGGAGGCGGTCGAATCCTGCCGCCGGGCGTGGGTGGCGCTCACTGTCGACCTGGACCGCGCGGTCGCCAAGCTGAGCCACCTCCGCGGCCGCGAAACAGGGCAGGAACTCATGATCGCCATGGCCCGACGGCTGCTCGACACCGGCTACCTGGTGGCGCGACTGGACGGCTCGCGCTTTGCGGTGCTGGCGTCCGCGCCCGCGCCGACCGCGGCGGCGGCCGCGGATCTCGCCTGTGGGCTGCATGCCCGCATCGCGGTGCCGTTCCGGCTCGGCTCGGCTCGCACGCCTGTCGAGGTGAACCTCGGCGCCGCTGTCGTCGACGACCAGGTGGGGGTGGACGAGGCATTGCGGCGGACCAGCCTGGCGGTGGCAGCGGCGAACAGCAGGAGCCGCTGGCGCGTTTTCGAGCCCCCTATGCTCACCGACGAGATCGAGCGAGAGAGCCTGCGCAGCGATCTCGCCGCGGCGATCGACAACGACGGGCTGGAGTTGCACTATCAGCCGATCGTGGACCTCACCACCGGCCAGGTGTGCGGATTCGAAGCGCTGGCACGCTGGCTGCACCCGACGCGCGGGGCCGTCATGCCCGACATCTTCATCCCGCTCGCGGAGAACACCGGCCTCATCGGCGGGCTGGGCAGGTGGGTGCTGCGGCGGGCAGTGCGGGACGCGGCGCGGCTGCGCAGCCTGGTCGATCCGGAGCGGGAACTGCACGTGTCGGTCAATGTCGCCGCCCAGCAGCTGACCGACCCGGGCTTCGCCCGCGAGGTCGTCGCCACGGTGGCCGCGGCGGACCTGCCGCAGGCGGCGATCTGCCTGGAGATCACCGAGCGCACGGTCCTCGACGGGACCGAGCGAAATCTGGAGATTCTGCGCGAGCTGAAGCGGTCCGGGCTGCTGCTGGCCATCGACGACTTCGGCACCGGCCACTCCGCGCTGAGCTATCTGCTGGAACTCCCGGTGGACGTGCTCAAGCTGGACCGCTCCTTCACCGCCGACATCGAGACGTCGCCGCCGCGCGCCCAACTGGTGGCGGGAATCATCCGCCTGGCCGACGCGGCCGACCTGACCACCCTCGCGGAGGGCGTCGAAACCGAACGGCAACAAGACATCCTGCAAGCGGCCGGCTGCCGCTACGTCCAGGGCTTCCGCTACTCCCCGGCCGTCCCCCTCCCGGAAGCCGAAAAGTTCCTGGACCGAACCTGGATCTGAGACCCGCTCAGCCGCACCACTTTTGGCCAAACGCACCGGATTCAGTGCGATATTTCCGGTGCGTTTGACCATAAGGGGTGCGGATGTGTGCGGCGGGCGTAACGAACCCGGCGGTAGGTGCGACGCCTGGGGTGGGGGTCGGGAATAGGGGAAAGCGGGAATGGCGGACGGCAAGTCGGGCTGGGGCAGTGTGCTGCCCAACGTCGCGTGGGTGACCGCCGCGGTCGGCGCGCCGACCGCGGCGGTCGGTGTGCTGCACGGGTTCGTCGCGCGGCATCCGGTCTGGGCCGTCGTGCTGGTCGTGGGGTATGAAATCGTCTTGGGGGCAGTGCGGTTCGCCGGGCGGATCGTCGCGGTGTGGGCAGCCAGGGCGCAGGACGAGATCGCGGCAGGCGGGTGGGTGCGACTGCGGTCGTGGGTGTCGCGCTTCGGCAGGCGGTACCGGAGGTGGCTGCTGGCGGGGCTGGAGCAGGTGGACCTGCGGGGGCTGGGCACGGTTGCGGACACGGCGCCATTGCTGGACCGGGTGTACGTGGACGTGCGGCTGGTGCGCCGCCCGCAGCACGAAATCGCCCGGGCGCAACTGTTCTCCGACACGATTCCGGCGCAGCGACCGGACCGGCTGTCGCTGTTCGACCTGCTCGGTGCGGCCGGAAGCACGGTCGCGGTGCTGGGCGCGCCCGGCAGCGGGAAGACCACCCTGGTTCGGCACGCGGCCCGCATGGCCTATCGGAAGCGGTTCGGCCGCAACACCGTTCCAGTGCTGCTGTACCTGCGCGAACACAGC
>JABFVX010000364.1 GCA_013362555.1 Mycobacteriaceae bacterium | reverse complement strand
GAGAAATACCGTCCCCAGGTGCTCATCACCTACGACGAAAACGGCAACTACGGCCACCCCGACCACATCCAGGCCAACCGGATCGCGCTCGCGGCGGCGGACTCCACCGGAATCCCGGACAAGCTGTACTACATGACGATTCCGCGCGAGGCGGCCCTGGAGATGTTCGAGGCCATGAAAGCGCAGGACCCCGAGTTCGACTTCGAGCCTCCGGACGACTTCGGCACCCCGATGGCCGAGATCACCGCGGCTGTCGACGTCTCCGGCTACACCCGCCGCAAAGCCAAGGCCTTGCAGGCGCACGGCAGCCAGTCCGACGGCGCGGCCTTCCTCTCGATGCCCGAACCGGTGCAGGACATGGTCTTCGGCACCGAATTCTTCATCCGGCACCGCAACCGCGTCACCACCGCCCCGGACCACGAGACCGACCTCTTCGCAGGGCTGCGTTGATATTTCCAGAATGACCCGTGACGTGCGTTCACCGCACTCCACGGGCCATTCTGGAAAGCTGTACGGCGGTGCTCAGCGGACGGCGACGCGGGCTCCCGCCGCTTCGAGCTTGCCGCGGGCGCTGTCGGCGGCGGTCCGGTCGACCTGTTCCAGCAGCGTGGTCGGGGCCCGCTCCACCAGGTCTTTGGCCTCCTTGAGGCCCAAGCCGGAAATGACTTCCCGGACCGCCTTGATGACCTGGATCTTCTTGTCGCCGAACGACTCCAACACGACGTCGAAGTCGACCTGCTCGTCGGCCGACTGCTCCTGCTGCGGCGCGGGCGCCGCGGCCTGCACGACGGGCGGCGACGCGGTCACGCCGAACGTCTCCTCGAAGACCTTCAAGAACTCCGAGAGCTCGAGCAAGGTCATGCTCTTGAACGCGTCCAGCAGTTCGTCGGTGGTCAGCTTCGCCATGACGGAAACCTCCTCGCCCCCAGCACAAGCCGATAACCCATGGTAGCCCGCAGCGGCATCCCGCGTAGCTACACCCGTAGCGTGCGTTCACACCCGCAGCTGCGGGTGTGAACGCACGCTACGGGTGTGGGGGTGGTCAGTCGGCCGGGCGGGCCGGGCGCTGATCGCTGGGGTCGTCGGGGTCGGGGTCGCCGAACCAGCGGGCGGGGGCTTTGGTGCCGTATTCGTCGTGCCAGTCCCACCATTCGTACGGTGCGGACTGCGGGTAGCCTGCCGGAGAGTCCTCCCAGAGCTCCTGGCGGCCGAGGGCGGTCATGTCGAGGAAGCTCCAGGTGCTGCCGAGGGCCTCGTCGCCGCGGTTGTTGATGAAATAGGTGCGGTAGACGCGGGACTCGTCGCGGATGAAGGCATTCGTGCCGTGCCACTGATCCACGCCGAAGTTGGCGTCGAAGTCGTCGGTGATCGTGTACCAGGGCATCGACCAGCCCATGCGGGCCTTCAACTTCTCGATCTCCGGCTGCGGCGCGCGCGACACGAACACCAGCGTGGTGTCGCGGGCGTTGAGGTGCGCGAGGTTGCCCACGTGGTCGGCCATCATCGAGCAGCCCCGACAGGCATGCTCCGGCCACCCGTGCACGTCCGGCTGGAAGAAGGCCCGGTACACGACGAGCTGCCGCCGCGCGGCGAACAGGTCGAACAATGTGACCGGCCCCTCGGGACCGACGAACTCGTACTGTTTGTCCACCGCGAGCCAGGGCATCCGACGCCGCTGCGCGGCCAGCGCGTCGCGCGCCCTGGTCAGCTCTTTTTCCTTGACCAGCATCCGCGCCAGCGCGTCCGCCCATTCCTGCTCCGACACGATCGGGGGTGTGTCCATGGGAACGTCGTCCTTCCGATTCGACAGGTTCACCCCAATACAGACTCCGCGGGCGGCCGAAACTAAGCGGACCCCGGCGCGGTGCCACCGTCCCACCCCCTGGGACGGGCGGCAGCGCTATTCTAGGCGTGAACCGGGAATCAGCGCCGATCGTGTGGTGCACATGAGCACGCAGTGGGTAGTGGTGTCGCCGCATTTCGACGACGCGGCCCTGTCGGTGGGTGCGTTGATCGCCGCGCGGACCGCCGCAGGCGATTCCGTCGAGGTACTCACCGTCTACACCGACGGGCCGCCCGTCGCGCAGCTTTCCGGACGGACAAAGATCTTCGGAGACTATCCGACCCGCCGCGCCGAGGACGACCGTGCACTGCGGCTGCTCGGAGCCACTGCCGCCCGACTCGGACTGCGGGAGCGGCTGTTTCGCAATCCGCTGCCCCGCAGGCCCATCCAGGTGTTCCGGACGCCCCGGCGGGCGGCGCAGTTCGAGCGGTGCACCGCGGTCCAGGAGGCTGTCGCCGCGCGGCTGCGCGACCCGGAGACCCGGGTGCTCGCGCCGCTGGGCGTCGGCAACCACTACGACCACGTCGAGGTGGCCGTCGCCGCGATCCGCGCGGGCGTGGCCTGCGACGCGACGGACCGCATCCGCTTCTACGAGGACTTCAACGCGCTGTCCGAATTGTGCCGACGCCGCCATCCGGTCGCCCGCACCGCACCGCATCCATGGTGGGCCGCGCCCGCCTGGGCCGGCCTGGCGTCCGGCGCGGCCATCGAGGCGATGGCGCTGGCGGTCCGCGGCCCGTCGTCCGCGACCCTGGCAGGCCAGGACCCGGCAGGCGGAGCGCGGTGGACGGCGCACCGCGTCCCGGTCGGGACGTAC
>JABFVX010000436.1 GCA_013362555.1 Mycobacteriaceae bacterium | reverse complement strand
GCCGCGAGACTCCCCGTCCGCGGCGCCGGCAGTCGCCGAAATCGACAAGCACAAGCGTCCGGCCACGGCAGTGCCCCGGATCCGTCGTTGCGACTGAAAACGCTGGTAGAGCCAATAAATTCGTGCCCGGACCGGGCACGAAGAGCCGCCGGGGAGGCGCCGCCCAGCCCGGTCCGGCCAGCGCCTTCGACGCATTGACCTGCGGATTCGCCACCCTCTCGAAACGAGCGCGATGCCAGGCCCCGACGTCGGGACATAGCGTTCCGACATCACCGATTCCGGGTTGGAAGGCAATCCCATGGCAAGCCTTGAATATTCGTCCGATGGCATTCGGGCCTACGGCCGCAAGCACGCGCAGATCGCCGCGGAACTGGCGCCCGCGGCGGCAGTCGACGTCGCGGCCGACGTCGCGTCGCTGACGCCGGTGTGCGGCCTCGTCGGCAGCGAGTTCCTCGCGGCGTTCGGCACAGCCCTGACACAGCACACGCAGTCGTTCACGTCGATCGTCGAGTACTACGCAGGCTCTGCGGCGCTCGCACACGCCACCGCCGCGTCCTACGACCACGCCGACCACACGACAGCGGCGGCGCTCGACGCCGCCGATCAGGGGCGGGCGTAACCGTGACCACCCAAGGCCCGTTCCCGACGATGCCGCTGGGCACCAAGCCCGCGGCCGTCAAACAGAACTCGCACACCGACGACAACGGCGTGCTCACAGCCGCTCAGCAACAGGCGCCGGAACTGCCCGCCAACCCGGTGGAAGCGCTGTTGCAGGGGCTGCATCTGCCCGCCCTGCCCGGCGTCGATCAACTGCTCTCGCCGGTCAATTCGTTCATCAGCAGCTTCGGCACCGGCACCTTCGGCGCCGCCGACCCCACCACCGTGCTGAGCTCGTCGTCGGACCTGCTGACCGGCGCGGTCAGCATGGGCAAGACCTCGAACCATCTGCTCCAGGAAATCTGGAAAGGCGTCAGCTACACCTCGGCGGCCAAGAGCGGCGCGAGCGCGACGGCCGCGGGCGAGACAGTCGCCACGCAGGGCGCCGACATTTCCGCCATCACCCAGCAGGCGGCCGCGTCGGTCCAGGTCGGCAATGCCAAACTGACAGCCATCGCGGAATCATTCGCGACCACCGCGACCGCGAGCGCACCGTTCCTGCTCACGCCCGCGGGCCAGACAATGCTGATGACCGCGGCAGCCGAGAGCATCTCCTCAGCCCTCGCGGTGGTCGGCGAGACCCAGACGACGCTCGGCACCCACGTCGCCAAGCTCGCCGGCTCCGTCAGCCCGGTCTCGATACCGACCTTCGATGCATCCAAGGTGAACTGGACCACCGTGACCAGCTACGCCTACGACCTGTTCGGCACGGCGAGCACCAAGGCGCTGAGTCTCGCCTCCACCGTCGCCAGGCAGGTGACTCAGCATGTGGCCAAGCCTATTTCCGCGCCCGCAGGCGTCCCGAAACCGTCAAATGCACAGACAGTGCAGCATGGCGCACAGGTGAAGGCGGCGGGAGCGGGCGTGCCCGCGCGCAGAACCACACCCGGCGATCCCGGCCTCGCACCGCCGAAGGAGCAGGTTCCGGTGCAACTGGGCGGCCTCACCCCCGTCGCGGGCGCCGCCGCGGCCACCACTCCCGCCGGGTACGCAGACCACGCCGTACCGCAGCCCATGGCGGGCATCGCGCCGCCGTACCTGGCGGCCCTCGGCCACGACGGCCTGCACAGCAGGCCGAACCTGCACTACCCCACGAGTACTCGCCTGGTCGACGACGAGCGCGCGGTCATGCCCGCGGTCCTCGGTCTCACCGACACCGAGCAGTCCGACCGCGACGGCGGCGACGACCCCGACCGCGACGCCTAGCCGCAACGCCGCTCAGGTGAGCGACCTCCAGAACGACCCATGAGTTGCGCCCAATGCACGTCACGGGTCGTTCTGGAGGTTGTCGCACGGCGGGGAGAAAGCCTCGGGCGGGACGTGGTGGCGGACCACCGAAGCGTCGAGATGTGACGTGACGGAGCAGATTCGGGCGATGGCACGGTCGAAGTCCAGATCCCAGATCCGCAGCGTGCCGCTGCCGCCCGCGCCGACCAGGTAACCGCCCGCCGGATCGAAGGCCACCACCCACTCCGGCGTGTCCGGCGGCGTGATGGTCTCGCCGATCGGGCGGAGCGCGCCCAGGTCGGACGCGTCCCACAGCTGCACCCTCGGGCCGCCGGTGGTGGCCAGGAGCTTGCCGTCCGGGCTGAGGGACACATCGCCGACATTGTGGGTGGGCACCGGGTCGCCACGGCTGCGACGGATCGCCGACGTCCCAGACCGCATGCAGGTGTTCGTCGTTGCCGAGCACCAGGTTTCGGCCGTCCGGCGTGAACGTCAGCCCGGTCACCGCGGACGCCGCGCCGCCCAGCAGGCCGGGACCGACTCTGCCGGGGGCCCGCGGATTCGTCATGTCCCAGAGGGAAACTCGAGCATGATCGGTCGCGACGGCCAGCAGCCTGCCGCGCGGGGCGAAACGCACCTGTCCGCCGGGCGCGGCGGACGCGGCGAGCGGGTCGCCGACCTGGAGCGGCCGCGCCGGATCGGCGACGTCCCACACCCGCAGCGCGCCGTCGTCGTCTCCGGTGACCAGCAGCCTGGAATCGGGACTGAACGCCTGGATGCCCGG
>JABFVX010000289.1 GCA_013362555.1 Mycobacteriaceae bacterium | reverse complement strand
AAGTGCAAAAGCGCGGTGCGGGCATCGAGCACTGGTGCCCGGTGCTGGGCAGCGATCTGGCCGAACTCCTGCCCGAGGGGATCGACATCATGCTCAATCCAGCGGGAGGGTGGCCGTTACGTCTGTTGCGTGAAGGTCTCGTCGAGCCGGCCTGACGCGCCCGGCCGGCACGAACGCTGGGCTCGACCAGACGCAGCCTCGCTCAGATCCCCAGAACCAGTTTCGCCGTGGTGAAGTAGATGATCAGTCCGGTCGCGTCGACCAGCGTCGTGACCATCGGCGCCGATACCACCGCAGGGTCGATGCGCAGCCGCTTGGCCAGCAGCGGCATGGTGCCGCCGATCGTGGCGGCCCAGGCACAGATGAGCACCAGCGTCACCCCGACGACCACCGCGACCCGGGGGCCGACGAACAGCCCGCCGATGACGACACCTACCACCGCGAGCATCGTCCCCAGCACGAGCCCGACCCGGCATTCCCGCCAGATGACCTTGAACAGGTCGCCCCCGCGGACCTCGCCCACCGCGACGGCACGCACACACGCCGTCGCCGCCTGCGCGCCCGCGTTTCCGCCCGCGCCGATGAGCAGCGGAATGAACAACGCCAGCTGCGCGGCCTGCTCGAGAGTCGCCTCGAAGAAGCCGGTCACGGTCACCGTCAGCGTCGCCGCGACCAGCAGCAGCATCAGCCACAGCGCGCGGTAGCGGGCGAGCTGGAACACCCCGGCCGCCATATAGTGCCCCTCCCAGGGGGCCGAACCGGCCTGTTTGGCGACGTCTTCGCTGTCGGCGGCTTCGATGACCTCGACGGCGTCGTCGATGGTGAGCAGCCCGACCAGCCGGTCCTCGCTGTCCACCACCGGGAGGTTGATGTCGTTGGTCTCGCGCATGAGGCGGGCGGCCTTCTCGGCCGAATCGGTGGCCCGCACGAAGGCCGGTTCGGTGACCACCAGGTCCGCGACCATGGTGTCGGGGCCGGTGAGGACCAGTTCCCGGAGTTCGACGATGCCCTGCAGCCGGCGGCCGGCGTCCACCACCGGCAGCGTGTACACGGTTTCGGCGTTACCGCCTTTGAGCCGGACCGTGCGCAGGGCGTCGGCGACGGTGAGGGTCCCCGGGATGGCGACGACCTCGGGTGACATGTACCGGCCGACCGAGCCCTCGGGGTAGCCGAGCAGGGCGGCGGTCATCCGGCGCTCGCGGGGGCTCAGCCCGGCGAGAGCCTTCTTCGCCACCTTCGCGGGCGCCTCGCGCAGCATGCGTGCCCGGTCGTCGGGAGCCATGCCCTCGACAAGTTCGCGGAAGCTCTGATCACGTAGGCCCTGCAGGATTTGCTGCTGATCGACCGGTTCGAGTTCCTCGAACACCGCGAGCGCCAGATCCTTGTCCAGCAATCGGAACGCGACGCCGGCCTCGACCGCGTCCATCCGGGCGAGTTCGTCGGCGATCACGTGCGGCGGATGATTGTCCAACCAGTGCAGCGCGGCATCCACGCGGTGGCTTGCCACCACGTCCTGGAGGGATTCCGACAGCGTCGTCGGCACTTCGATGAGATCGATCTGCGACATGAGAAGTCCTCGGCACAGCAGTGAATAGCGAGTGATTTCGAAGGAAAGTCACACCGCGAGGCGCCGAGCCGGGCCGCTCCGCTTGCAGTCGCTGCTAGCGGAAGCGCGGGCGGACGACGCCGCGCGGCCTTCGACTGGGAGGTTCGCTGCGCATTGCAACACCACCTCCTCATCAGGTCGCCGCCGCGCGCGTTGATTCACGCCCGATCGGGAAAACTGTCTGTGAATGCGAACGCATCCGTGATCAGAATACATCCTGATCATGGGAAGTCCGCATCGCAACGTTCGTCACACGGCGTTTCACATTCCCGGGCGTGTCCGGAGACCGGTCGCGGGACGGTGGACGGGCGACCTGCACCGGGCTGCGGGCGCGCACCCGGCGCGGCGTAACGCTCTCGGCGGAGGCCGCACCCACCTGCCGGGCTCACCGGACGTGGATCGCGTCCTCCACGTCCGGCCAGGTCCGGGTGTGCCGCACCCATTCGGGGACCGGGCCGTGCTGCACACCGAAGAGGTAGAGATAGGGCACCAGACCGTGCAGCGCTTCGTGCACGCCGAGGCGGTCGTCGATCATATGGGTGATGCCGAGTTCGGCGCAGTGCAGTGCCTTGTCGGCACGTTGGCGGCAGAACCGGATATTGGTGCGCGCGATACCTGTCCGGCGGTAGAAATCATGGTAGTCGAGCCAGCGCACGGTGCGTTCCTGGACCCGGGGGCCACATTTGGAGATCACCCAGGCGCGGCCACCGAACCGGGCCACCAGCCGGGGCAGCACCTCGAAGGCATGCGCGGTGGGCGGGGTGTTCATGGCTTCTTCGGCTCCGCCGGAGAGAAAAACGGTATCCGCCGCGCCGGCGGCGAGCTCGGCCCCCTGGATCACCCGGCCGAAATCCACGCCGAGTGTCGGTTGTCCTGTGTTCATATCGCACCCCAGTGTGACCCGTCTGCCCGGCTCGGACCACCGGTTTTCGCCGCTCCGCACCGGGGCGCAGGGCGGCGGCACGGACCGGCCGCCACGCCCGCAATTCCGCGCGGGCAGCGTGCAACCGTTGCCCGCATCGTGAGTCCTCGACAGAGTGGAGGTCGAGATATCTCGCGACGGCCC
>JABFVX010000237.1 GCA_013362555.1 Mycobacteriaceae bacterium | reverse complement strand
GGGTGGTGCGGGTGATGGACCGGGGGTCGGGTTTGCATGCGGTGGAGTTGGATTTGTCGGATGTGCCGGAGGCTTTGGCGGGTCAGGAGGTGCGGACGGGGATTGTGTTGTCGCGCGGTGAGCCGGAGGTGGATTCGGAGTCGGCGTGGTTGGGGGAGTTCGGTTTCCTGGAGGGTTTCGAGGCCGGCTCCACTTTGACCCGCGGTGGCGCGGTCCCGCCGCGATACAGCGGGTTGCCTGTCGATGACACCTCGGCCGCCGACGATCCCGAGCATCCGCTCATGGCCCTGGTGCGGGAGATCGGCGACGGCGCCGAGTGGCTCGTCGCGGTCCGCGGCAGCTTGGGCTTATCCAGGCGCTTGGCGGCGCAGCGGCTCCAAATGTCCACCAACGGGCTGCAAACGGTCGAACTGCGGACCATCAATTTCAACCTGGACCACCTGCGACGGGCCGGTTTCGGCCTGGAGTTGCCCCGTGCCGTGCTGGTCGCCGCCGTGCACAAGTACTACCTGGATTCGCCGGCGTATCAGGGCGAGTACGTCGATGAGCTGTTCTGGCAGTTGGTGTTCACCATGCCGGGCTCGGCCGAGGAAGCCGCGGTGCGGGAGTCGATGCGGGCGCGGTGGGGGGCCACCGAGGTGGCACTCATCGACGAGGGTGGGGATTGGGTGAAGGCCACCCGGCTGCGGTGGGGGTTGAGCCAGAAAGTGGCAGCCCGACAGGCGGGCGTATCCGCGGTGGTGCTCTCCGGCGTCGAACAAGGCAGCCGCCCCATGACACTGCGGTTCTTGCGGAAGTTCTGCGATGGTTTGGGTGTCGCCCAGGAGACGTGCGACGCGGCGGTGCGGATGTACGAGCCGACATCGCGCCACAAAGTAGCGGCTCCCACCGCGCCCCAAGGCGTGGCGTGGTTCCTCGAGGCGCGCGAGGAGCTGGGCTTGACCAGGGTTGAAGCCGCGCAGCGCGCCGAGATCAGGCCCCACCTGCTCCATGACGTCGAGATGAAGCGGAAATCGGTCGACTTGGACTTGCTGCGGCGGTTCGGGTTGCGGTTGGGTTTGTCGCGGCGCGCGATCGAGGAAGGGGTGCGCACGGCTTACCTCGGCACCCCTTCCTATCGGGGCGAGTACGTGGATGAGCTGTTCTGGCAGTTTGTGTTCACGCTGCCGGGTTCCGCGGAAGAGGCCGCGGTTCGGGAGCTGATGCGGGCGCGGTGGGGCGTTTCGGAGCTCGCCGACTTCGACGGGGCGCGGGAATGGGTGCAGGCGACCTGCTTGCGGTGGGGCTTATCGCGCGCCGACGCCGCCGCGCGCATGGGCGTTCAGGTCAACAATGTCGCCCCGGTTCTGCATGGTGACAAGCCTGTCGGCCTGGGGTTCTTGCGGCGATTTTGTGCGGGCTTGGGCTTGGCCCGCGAGCTGGTCGATGCGGTGGTGCGCAAGTTCTATGTGGACACGCCTGCGTACCAAGGGGAGTACCTGGACGACCTGTTCTGGCGTTGGGCCGCTACGGCGCCCGATTCGCCTGCCGAGGCCGCGGTTCGGGACTTGATGTGGGCGCGGTGGGGCGTTGCGGAGCTCGCTCACATCGAGGACGCGGTGCCGTGGGTGAAGACGACCCGGCTGCGGCGGGGAATTTCCCGAGCCGAAACCGCCGAACTCACGGGCGTTGCCGCATCGACACTGGGGCATGTCGAACGCGGTGATGTGCCGATGACCTTGGATTTCTGGCGGCGGTTCACTTTGGGCATGGGTGTCGCGCCCGAGTTGGCGCAGGCGGCACTGGAGAAGTTCTTCGTGGGGTCGCCAATGGACCGGAGCCAGGTCGCGGGTGAGTTCCTGTGGGAGCTGGCGCGGACGTGGCCGGGCACGGCGGCGGAAGCGGACGTCCTTCGACGCAACACCGCCGCGTCGTATCGCGCGTTCGCGGAAACCGTTGCACAGCAGTGGGAGTGGCTGGTCGAACAGGTTCCGGGAATCACGCTCTCGCAGATAGTCGACCGGTGCGTGGATTCGATGGTGTCGGTTGTGCACGAGCCCGGCCGGACGGAGTCGGCTTCGTGGCTGGAGCGCCGGGCGGCGCGGGCGGCCCATGCCGCGATGGTCAGGTGGTACTACGAGCTGCGCTTTCCCGAAATCAGCGTCGACAGGCGGTCGGCGGTGGCGGCGGTGGACCGGTACGCGCGATTCCGGTGGGCGGATGCCGGTGACGTGGCGTGGCGTTATGTCGACGTCGACGAGCTCGTCGACGTGCTGGGTTTGCCCCGCCCGCAGGTGGCGGCAGCGTTGGAGTTCTTGGCGCGCCGAACTCCGATGCGGCTGGACGCGGTGTCGCTGGTACTCCGGCAGTCGGCTCAGGGCATGCTCTTGGTGACGGGAGAGGCGGCCGCGTTCGTCGATACGGATTTCGCGGCGCCGAGTTTGCTCGACCCCGCCGCGGCCGGTGGCTACCAGCGATTCGTGCGGTTGCGCGCGGCCGGTTGGGGCGCCCCGGCCGAGGCGGAATCGGCTTCGGCGGCGGATTGGCCCGAGCCCGCGGACAGCGAGTCGGTCCAAGAGTGGGTCGCAAGGGTATTGGAGGCGCAGGGGCTACCGCCGGAGCGTCTCGGCCGCCGGGTAGGCGTCGTCTACTTGCGGGGCTTGCGCGATCGAGTCGGCATGCCGCGGTCGGTGCTGCGGGCGGCCGTGCGGCAGTTCTTGGTCGAGCCGACGCTGTACACGGGTCATCGGACCGACGCGATGTTCTGGGCGCTGATCGACACCGCGGTGGGGTCGGAGCAGGAACAGACGATTGTGGAGCTGATAGTCGAGCAGTACGACGCGCTGGCCAGGTCGCTCGGGCGTCAAGGGCGGGGACTGCCGCTGGCGTATGACGACATCGTGCAGGAGTTGCGGGCGGTGTTCATGCCCGCGATCCGACATCACGTGCCGCGGACCCGCTTCACGACGCACGCGGCGACCAGCGGCAGAGCGTGGCTGCGTGAGCTGTACCAGCGGGTCTACGAGGGCCTGGACCCGGCGCAGCGGTCGCGGGTGATCAAGGTCGCCCGAGCGTTGAGCAGGCACGCTGAGTCGGGGCGGATCCCGGACGACGCCGCGTTGGCGGCGGAGTTGGATATGCCGCTGGATGAGGTGCGATCGGATCGGCAGTATCTCGACACGCGGCGGTCGGTGTCGTTGGACAGCCCGCGGCCCATCCCGGTGGCAAGCGGTTCTGATGTGGAGTCCGAGGTGCTGGAGCGGGCGATGCCCGCGACCGAGTTGCGGGATGGCTTGGGGCCGGAGGTGATGGCTCGGTTGCGTGCTGGGTTGTCGCAGCTGGAGAACCCCGACGCTGCCGTCGAGTTGGTTCTCGCGCATCTGGCCGGGGAGCAGCTGTCCCCGGACGAAGCGCGAATGGCCGCTCGGGCGCTGGGGGCGTTGCGGGAGTCCGGCTTGTTCGAGCCCGCCGAAGACGCGACGGCCGTTGGCGCGCCGCACCGGGTGGATGCGCGGTGTGTGGGGTGGGTGTTGGCGGACGCCGAAGCGCTCGGGTATTGGGTGGGCTCCGGTGCGGGTCTGCATGAGTTCGGGGAGCAGGGTGTTCCGCGAGTGGTGGTGGCGGTGTTGGCGCGGGGCCAGCACCGCGAGTTTGCGGGTATGGGGGGTGTGGCGGGGTGGCTGGTGCAGGAAACTGCTCGGGATCGTGCGGCGGGGGGCAGTGGTGAGTGTGCGGTGTTGGTGAACGCGTCGCGTCCGGGTCCGGTGGCGGACGGTGCGCCGGACGGGCATGCGTTGCTGGTGTTCGCGGGTGCTGACGGCGTGGTTCGGGTGTCGGACCGCGGGTTGGGTTTGCATGCGGTGGTGTTGGATCCGCTGGATCTGCCGGAGGGTCTGGCCAGCATGGCGGTGCGGACTGGAATTGTGTTGTCGCGCGGCGAAGTGTTGGCCGATCCGGAGTCGGCGTGGTTGGGGGAGTTCGGCTTCCTGGACGGTTTCGAGACTGGCTCCACCTTGCCCCGCGATGGCGCCGTCCCGCCCCGGTACAGCGGTTTGGCGGCGGACGACGCCGGGGTCGTCGACGAGCCGGAGGCGGCGCTTCTGGCGCTGGTGCGGGAGACGGACCAAGGCGCACAGTGGATTATCGCGGTGCGAGACAGGCTGGGCTTGGCCGGAGCGGCGGCGGCGCAGCGGCTGGGAACTTCCGTCAGCGCGCTTTCCGACACCGAAACCGGTGCTGTGCAACTCGAGCTGGACTTCTTGCGGCGTGTCGGTGTGGGATTCGATCTGCCGTCGGCCGTAATCAGCGCGGCGGTTCGCAAGTACTACCTGGATTCGCCCGAGTATCTGGGCGACCACCTGGACGACCTGTTCTGGCAGTGGGTTTGCACACTTCCCGGCTCGCGGGAGGAGGCTGAGGTCCGCGAGTCGATGCGGGCGCAATGGGACGAGGACGTGCTGGCGCACTACGACGAGGGCTCGGATTGGGTGACGGCGACTCGGCTGCGGTGGGGTTTGACGCTGGAGGCGGCAGCACGGCTGGCAGATGTTTCCACCCGCCTGCTCAGGCGCATCGAACTCGGCCGCGACCCCATTTCACCGCGGTTCTGGCGACGTTTCTGCGATGGGTTGGGCATTACCCCGGCGACTGCCCGAGCGGGCGCACGGAAGTTCCGGATAGGGGCGCTGCCGGCAGCAGCTTCGGCCGTCGCGGAGCACAGCGACGCGCCGTGGTTCTTGCAGACCCGAGCGGCCTTGGGACTGACCAGGACCGAAGTCGCACGGCGCACGGGCATCAACTACAAGCTGCTCGCACGAATCGAGTCCAAGGCGCAACTCGCCACATTGGACCATCTACGGCAATTCGGTCACGGCTTGGCCTTGTCGCTGCCGGTGATCGCGGAAGCGGTTCGCACGCACTACCTGGATTCGCCCCAGTACCAGGGTGAGTACGTGGACGAATTGTTCTGGCAGCTCGTGGCCACGATGCCGGGTTCGGAAGACGAAGCCGCGGTTCGGGCGTTGATGCGAGCGCAGTGGGGCGAAGCGGAGTTGGCGCGTATCGAGGTCGGCCGGGTCTGGGTGAAGGCGACCCGTTTGCGGTGGGGTTCGACGCGGGAGGAAATCGCCCGCCGCACAGATGTGTCCGTGAACGCAGTGGCCACGGTCGAGCGCGGAGAAGTCGGCCTCACACTCGACTTCTTGCGGCGATACTGTATGGGTTTGGCGCTGCCGCGGGATGTCGTCGAGGCGGTGGTGCGCAAGTACCACCTCGATACGCCCGAGTATCGGGGCGACCATGTGGATGACCTGTTCTGGCAGTGGGTGTGCACGGCTCCCGGCTCGCGGGAGGAGGCTTCGGTCCGGGAGTCGATGCGGTCCCGGTGGGGGCAGGCGGAGCTCACGCATTTCGACACCGGCCCGGACTGGGTGACGGCAACCCGTCTGCGGTGGGGACTGAACAGGGCAGAAGCCGCTGAACGCATGGGAGTCTCAGTACAGACCCTGGCGAGCGTCGAAGTCGGGCACGTGCCGATCACGATGGATTTCTGGCGGCGGTTCACGCTGGGGATGGGCATCCCGCTCGAGGTGGCGCGAGCGGTGCTGGAGAAGTTCTTCGTGGGGTCCGCCATGAACAGGGGTGGGGTGTCGGGTGAATTGTGGTGGGATCTGGCCGGCACGTGGCCGGGGTCGGCGGCGGCGGACGAGGTGGTTCTCCTGCGCACAGCCGACGCATATCGCGGGGTCGCCGAAACCGTTGCCGGTCAGTGGGGTTGGTTGACCGATCACATTCCGGATTTGACGGCCGCCGACGTGGCGGACCGCTGTCGGGACGCGATCGTGTCAGCGGTGCGGCAGAATGCCGGGAAGCAGCGCGCCGGGACGAGTGGACGCTGGGCGGCAGCGGCAGCTCAGGACGCGATGGTCCGTTGGTATTGGGAACACCGGTTCCCGGACGTGGGTGACGAGTCGCGACCGACGGTGGCGGCGGTGGAACGGTATCTGCGGTTCCGGTCAGCCGGCCCGGTGGTGTGGGCGGAAGTCGACGTCGACGACCTCGTCACGGTGTTGGGTGTGTCCCGGCCGCGGGTAGTGGAAGCGTTGGGGCACTTGGTACATCGTGACCCGATGCCGCTGGACGACGTCGTTCTGGCCATCCACTGGGTCGACCGGATTCCTACGCTGACGGTCCGGCCCGTGGCGGCGCGGCCCGCGTCGGAGTTTGTGGCGCGCAGTCTCGCTCACCAGGACCGCGAGGTCGGCTATCAGCGGTTCGTGCAGTGGCAGGCGGCGGGTTGGAGCGACCAGCACGACCCGGCCGCAGAGGCTTCAGTGTGGCCTGATCCGGTGGGGTTCGGGTCGGTTCGGGAGTGGGTCGGTGCGGTGTTGGAGTCGGCGGGTTTGCCGTCGGAGCGGGTGGGTCGTCGGGTGAGTGTGGTGTTTTTGCGGGAGTTGCGTGATCGGGTGGGGATGCCGCGGCAGGTCTTGCGGGACGCGGTGCGGTGGTTCTTGGTGGAGCCGACGTTGTACACAGGCCACCCGACCGACGCGATGTTCTGGGCGCTGATCGACTCTTCCGTCGAGTCGGCGCAGGAACAGACGATTGTGGAGATGATCGTCGAGCAGTACGACGCCCTGGTCCAGAACGTCGCACGCCGCGGGTTCGGCTTGCCGATGCACGTGGACGATGTCGCGCAGGAACTGCGCGCGATACTCCTGCGCACCATCCACAACCATGTGCCGCGGACTCGCTTCACCTCCCACGCCACGGCGAATGCCGCGGCCTGGCTGCGCGAATTGTTCGCGCGGGCCTATCAGGGGCTCGCACCCGCGCAGCGGTCGCGGGTGATCTCGGTCGCACGGGCTATCCGACGACATGCCGATTCCGGGTCGACGCCGGACAACGCAACGCTTGCCGCGGAGTTGGGCCTGACGCCCGAACAGGTCGCCTTGGACCGGCAAGAGATCGAATCGCGATGGCTGGATTCGCTGGACCACGACCCCTCCGGGCACTCGTTGTACGACCGGACTCCGGGTGATGCGGACGTGGAGTCGGAGGTGCTGGCGCGGCAAGAGCCCGCGGCCGACCTCCGAGACGGCTTGCGGCCGGAGGTGATGGCCCGATTGCGAGCGGGGTTGTCGAGTCTGCCTGATTCGGATGTGTTGGTGGAGTTGGTGCTTGGGTATTTGGCGGGGGAGAGGCTGTCGGCTGTTGAGGCTCGGTCGGTGGAGCGGGCGTTGGTGGTGTTGCGGGAATCGGGGTTGTTCGGGCCTGCGCATGGTGTTGACGGGTCGGATCTGGTGGATGCGCGGTGTGTGGGGTGGGCGTTGGAGGATGCGGGTGCGTTGGGGTATCGGGTTGGTTCGGGTGCGGGTTTGCATGAGTTCGGTGCGGGGGGTGTTCCGCGGGTGGTGGTGGCGGTGTTGGCGCGGGGGCAGCATCGTGGGTTCGAGGGTTTGGGGGGTGTGGTGGGGTGGTTGGTGGGGGAGAGTGTGCGGGATTTGGCGTCGGGGGGTGCTGGTGAGTGTGCGGTGTTGGTGAATGCGTCGCGTCGGGGTCCGGTGGTGGCGGGTGTGCCGGATGGGCATGCGTTGTTGGTGTTTGTGGGTGGGGATGGGGTGGTGCGGGTGATGGACCGGGGGTCGGGTTTGCATGCGGTGGAGTTGGATTTGTCGGATGTGCCGGAGGCTTTGGCGGGTCTGGAGGTGCGGACGGGGATTGTGTTGTCGCGCGGTGAGCCGGAGGTGGATTCGGAGTCGGCGTGGTTGGGGGAGTTCGGTTTCCTGGATGGTTTCGAGGCCGGCTCCACTTTGACCCGCGGTGGCGCGGTCCCGCCGCGGTACTCCGGCCTGCCCGCTCGGGGCGGTTCCGGTGCGGCGCCGTCCGAGCAAGAGCTTCTGGCGCTGGTGCGCGAGATCGACAGTGGCGCGGAATGGCGAGTGGCCCTGCGACGCGCCTTGGGCCTGTCCGTCGCGGAAACCGCGCGGCGCGCAGGTTTTCACTATCAGGTGCTGTACAAGGCAGAGCGGGGACGCCAATCGGTGACGCTCGGGTTCTTGCGGCGGCTGGGTCTCGGTCTGGATCTGCCGCGGACGGTGCTCGCGGCGGCTGTCCGCAAGTACTACCTGGATTCGCCTGCTTATCAGGGTGAGTTTGTGGACGAGCTTTTCTGGCAGTACGTGTTCACGATGCCGGATTCGGCGGACGAGGCCGCGGTTCAGGCGTCGATGCGCGAGCGGTGGGGGGTGGCGGAGCTTGCGCATTTCGACCTCGCCAGGCATTGGGTGAAAGCGACGCGGAAGCGGTGGGGTTCGAGTCGCGCCGACATCTCCGAGCGCACGGGCGTGGCTCCGACGACCGTGATCTCGATGGAGGACATGAACGCGATCGTCGGGTTGGAGTTCCTGCGGCGCTTCTGCGCGGCTCTGGGCTTTGGTCGCGACGTGGTCGAGGCGGTGGTGCGCAAGTTCTACGTGGATACGCCCGCGTATCAGGGCGACCATCTGGATGAGTTGTTCTGGCAGTGGGTCTGCACGGTTCCCGGCTCGCCGGAGGAGGCCGCGGCCCAGGAGTCCATGCGGGCGAAATGGGGTGCGGCAGAGCTGGGACGGGCCGACATCGACGAGTCGTGGCTGGTGCGGGCCACCCGGCTGCGGTGGGGCCTGACGCGCGCCGAAACAGCAGAGCGCATGGGTATTTCGGACGACAGCCTGCGCAACGTCGAACAGGGGGCGTCCTCGTTGACGTTCGACTTCTGGCGGCGGTTCGCGTTGGGGTTGGGCCTTCCCACAGAGGTGACGGAGGTGGCTCTCGAGAGGTTCTTCGCCGGATCGGCGGCGGCCCGTGGCACGAATTCGGGCGAGTTGTTGCGGGATCTCGCCGCCATTTGGCCCGGTTCAGCAGCCGAGGCCGAGATACGCCTGCGCCACACCGCGGGCGACTATCGCGCCCTGGCTGAAACCGTTGCGGAGCAGTGGCACTGGGTGCTCGAGCGGGTCGACGACGTGACCTTCGGCGAGGTCGTCGACCGCTGCCAGACGGCGGTCGCGGCGGTGGCGGCGAGGTACAGCCGTTGGGAACGCAGTCGGCTGTCGACGCGCTGGGCGACGGAAGCGGCTCATGACGCGATGGTCCGCTGGTATTGGGAGCTGCGCTACCCGGACGCAAGCACCCGGATGCGCCCGCTGGTCGCCGCGGTGGACCGGTACACACGGTTCCGTTCGGCTGGTGCGGCGGCCCGGCGCGCGGTCGAGGTCGAGGAGTTGGTCGCGGTCTTGGGTGCGCCGCGGCCGCAGGTGATCGAGGCCGTGGCGTATTTGGGGCGGCGAACCCCGATGCCGGTCGATGAGCTGGATCTGGTCCTCAAGTGGAACGTCCAGGGCGCGGAACTGGTGGTGGTCGACGACCGCGCGCGGGCGGACACCTACTACGTGGCACGGAGTTTCGCCGATCCGGAAGCTGAAGGCGGCTATCAGCGTTTCCTGCGACTGCGGGCGGCGGAGTTGGGTGACGTGGCCACATCGGTCTCCGCCGAGGCGTCGGCGGCGTGGCCTGATCCGGTGGGGTTCTGGACGGTTCAGGAGTGGGTCGGCGCGGTGTTGGAGTCGGCGGGTTTGCCGTCGGAGCGGGTGGGTCGTCGGGTGAGTCTGGTGTTTTTGCGGGAGTTGCGTGATCGGGTGGGGATGCCGCGGCAGGCGTTGCGGGACGCGGTGCGGTGGTTCCTGGTGGAGCCGACGTTGTACACCGGTCATCGGACCGACGAAATGTTCTGGGCGTTGATCGACACGGCGGTGGGGTCGGAGCTGGAGTCGGTCATTCTGGAGTTGATCGTCGAGCAGTACGACGCGTTGGCCAGGCATCTGGCAGGCCAGTGGCTGGGGTTGCCGATGCCGCCCAGTGATCTGCTGCCAGAGGTGCAGACGGCATTCCTGGACACGATCCGCAATCACCTACCGCGCAGTCGCTTCACCACCCACGCCAAATCCAACGCGCAAGCCAGGATGCGAGAGCTGTTCGAGCAGGTCTACTCGGACCTCGGGCCGGAGGACCGGTCGCGGATGGTCGCAGTCGCGCGGGCGCTCAACAGACATGCCGAGTCCGGGCGATCGCCCGACAACGCCGCGCTGGCGGCGACACTTGCATTGACCCCGGAGCAGGTCGCCGCGGACCGCCGCGACCTGGCCGAGCGGGCGATGGCGTTTGCGGACGCCGAGTCCAGTGACCGCCGAGCGTCGCGCAATCGCCAGGTTGACGCGGCCGACCTGGCGCAGTTGGCGCCTGCGGACGCTCGATTGGTCGCGCAGGCATGGCCTGCGTTGCAGAGGTCGGGGCCGTTCGAGGCCGCCGAAATAGCCGATTCTGCCGCGGCGCCGCAGTTGGTGGATGCGCGGTGTGTGGGGTGGGTGTTGTCGGACGCGGAGGCGCTGGGGTACCGGGTCGGGTCGAGCGACGGTTTGGATGCGTTCGGGGCGCAGGGTGTGCCGCGGGTGGTAGTCGCGGTTCTGGCGCGTGGTCAGCACCGAGAGTTCGGGCGGGGAATGCGCGACGTGGTGGATTTGCTCCGCCGGGACAGCGCGCGGGACCGGGCCGCGGGAGGCAGCGGCGCAGGCGCGGTGTTGGTCAATGCGCAGCGTCCGGGTCCGGTTGGTCCGGGTGAGCCGGACGGGCATGCCTTCTTGGTTCACACTGCCGGTGACGGCCTGGTGCGGGTGTCGGATCGGGCGTTGGGCCTGCATGCGGCGGTATTGGATCCGCTGGTCCTGCCGGCGGGTTTGGCACGGCTGGAGGCCCGGACGGGCATTGTGTTGTCGCGTGACGACGCGGCTGTGGACCAGGAGTCGGCGTGGTTGGGGGAGTTCGGTTTCCTGGACGGCTTCGAGACCGGCTCCACCTTGACCCGCGACGGGGCGGTCCCGCCCCGGCACTCCGGCCTGCCCGCCGAAGACGGCCCGCCGTTGATGGATCAGATCCTGGCCGCGCGGGCCCGGTGGGTTGCCGAGCGGCGCGGGCCGATCAAGCGCTACCCGATGCCCAACGGGTTCCAGTCGAGGGGGAACTACAAAGAGGCCTACCCCGGCTTGACGGTATTCGTGAAGGTCCACTTGGCGGCCGCCGACGCGGAACTGGAGTATCTGGCCTCGGTGGTGAGCCGCCGGGTGTTCGGCGCGCCGGTCCAAGAGTTGGCGCTCGACGGCAAGAGCCTGTACTCGAGATTCATCGAGGGCGGCACGCTGGATTCCATGGTCGAGGAGGCGGCCCGCCGCGCCGTGGACGCCGGAATCAGTGTCCTCGGGTTGCGCTGGCTGGAGCGAGTCGTGATCTGGCGGTACGCGTCCACGCTGGACGCGCGATTGATCGCCGCGGCGGACAAGGTCGTCAGCAACACCGACCGCAAGGCGGCGAACTTGATGGCGCCCACCGATACCGGGATAACCGGCATCGACGAAGGATGGGCGTACAAGGGCAGCGAGCGCTTCAATTACTTCACGGTCCGGCTGCAGCGCATGATGTCCCGCTTCGGGATCGGGTGGATCGACCCTGATATTTCCGATTTCGACGGGTACCGTAGCCGCCTTGCCGAGGTGGAGGGCGAGTTCGAAGCACTGGGTCGGCAGTCCGAGTACCTGATGACGCAGGCATGGCTCGAAGAACTCGAGCAGTGGGGGGCCGAACCCGCGCGCGAACGGCTCGAGTTGGCCGCCGTGCGGCACGAGGCCATGGACCGACTGACGGACTTGCTGGCGCAGGCGCCGGAGTTGGGCCGCACCGCCACCGAGGCGGTGGCGTTGCCGCATGGCGAGCTTCGCGCGCACGGTCACTTTGCTGTCGCTGACGCGGTGCAGGCTTGGGTCGACGCCGACGAGCGGCTGGAGGTCTTGAATCGCGAAGAACCGGACAGGCTGCGGCGGCTCATGGACCGGGAGGCGGTGTTCATCGCCGCCGACGAGATGTTCCGGGCCAACGGCATCGACCTGGGGCCGACAACGGTGTTGGGAAACCCGCAGGACACAGCGCATGACCGCGGCGACGGCCGCTGTGTCGTGGTCGCGGTGGGAATCAACGACTACTACGGCAAGGAAGTCTTCGTATTGCCGCGGGCGCGCATCGACGTCGACGGCACCCCGCCCGCCGCATTGGGACACATGGGCAACGCGCGCAGCGAGTTCTTCGGTTTCGGCCCCGCGCGGGCGCGGTACCGCACTGCACACGACCTCGACGCCACCGCGGGCGAAGGTTATGTCGCGATCGCGAATCGGCTTTTCGGGCTCGAGCCGGGGCAGTCCTGGGACACGGTGCCGCACGAGCAGCGCTACGCCAACCGCGGCCGCTGCGTCGCGGTCGTGGAGACCCACGCGGGCGCGGACCCGCAGACCCCGTCGCACACGTATTTCGTCGCGGTGCATCCCACCGTGACGCCGGAGAACGTTCCGACGGCGGTGTTGATGATCGTCGACGACGGAGGTCGCCACATCGGCCCCTTCGTCCCTGCGAAGGCCGCCTCAACCCTGTACGCGGTGCACGGCTACGACATCACCGCCGCGGGCGTCGCCGCCAGTCCGCTGCGTGCAGGCGAGTTCGGTGACGACTTGCCGCCCGCGCCCACACAGCGCTATCCCCGGATGGGCGAGATCCCATTCCGCCGCGACTCAGCCGATGCCGACTCCCGCACCCCGGAATTCGGCAACATCGGCCGCCCGCCCAGCGATGAACCCGACGACGCCGATTCCGGCGACCTGCCGCTGTTCGACGAAGCGGCGCCGGGGCCGTCGACGATGGCGCTCTGGGCCATGCGCAACGGGCGATTGCCCCAGCCGCCCGGCGTCGGGCAGGCGCGGCCCGGTGTGCACCGCGATGGCTTGCTCGACGAGTTGCGTGCGGGCGCCGACGAGCTGCTGCGCAGGCGCGGATTCGACCCGGAAGCCTTGACCGCCGAGATGGCCGCGGTGGCCGACCGGACCGATCTCACGCTGACGGGTCTCGTCCGCGGGCGCCCAGTCGTGCTGTTGGGTGTCAGCGACAGTCACCTCGGAGCTCTCGCCTACTTGGCCGGGCTCGCCGGCGCCCTGCGGCGAGCGGGAGTCACCCACCTCTTCATCGAAGTGCCGTGGGATCCGACCGTTGCGGCGCTGCGGCCGGGGCGGCCTGCGGACCTGACCGGGGTTCCGCTGCGCGGCGCAGCGGAGAGCTACTCGGCGATGGTGCTCGCCTTCGCCACTGCGGGCATCGCCGTAGTTCCCGCCGGCGTGCACGCTCCGGAGGACCCGGAAGTCGCAGGGATGCACCTGGTTTCGATGGTGCAGGACGTGCTCGATCGCGATCCGCGCTACGTCGCCGCAGTGGTGGCCGACGGCGCCAGGCTGCGCACCGGTCCCCACGACGAGAAGGGACCGGCCGCGCCGACGCTCCCGAACATCCTGCGGTGGGAACAGTTCGAGACGGCGGCGGTCATGGTGGTCGGCGACCCGCACACGGGCGGGCTGGACAGCCTGATGACTGCCGCCGCGCACACGCTGGAGCGGTCGGAGGAGCCGTTCTTGATCTCGTTGCGGGAGTACCACCAGTACACCAACAGTCGCGAGTTCCGGCAGTGCGACGCGATGCTGTACGTGCCCGCGGCTGCGGGCCGAGTGAATATGGCGAAGGCGGGAATTCCCGCCGTGCGGCGGCTGCCGCTCGGAGCGGCGGGGCGCCCGCTGGAGAGCGTGATCCAGCAGGGCGAAGGACTTGTTCAGCAATACCGGAACCTGGCGGCCCGCCCCGGGCCGCGCGGCACGGGCATTGAACGCAACGAGATTGTCGCGACCCTGGTGGCGACCCGCGACTACTGGCTTGTCCGGCGCAACAGCCTGGCGATGGCGGAAGGCCGCAACGCCACGAGCCTGCTGCCCGGCGAGAGCCTGGAAAGGTACATCGATTTCCTGCGCTACCAGCGCTCCGCGCCTGCCGATGTGGTGGCGGCGTTGGAGACCGCGGAACAGTATGTGCGGCTGACACAGAGCTGGCTCGACCAGCTGGAGGCCCCGGCGCCCGAGCCTGATCCGGCCCGCAAGCCTGCGGCGAAGATAATGGAGCCGCTCCACATCCGGCAGGCGCAGCCGGAGCCGGTGGAGCTGTCGACCCTGTACCGGGCCGCGGTCCACGTTCTCGGCAAGGCGGTGGCGGACGGATCGACTGTGGTGGGCGGCAGTGCGGTACACGCAATGCTCGGTGCGCGGATGCTGCGCAAGCCGAACTCCGTCACTCTGGTGGTTGAACCCGCGGCGTTCCAGCACCTCCGCGAACACCCGAACTGGACCGCGGAACGCACCCGTGCGGGAGAACAAGCTCTCTCCCAAGGAGATTGGACAGTCGTTGCGGGCTGGGGCGATGTCGCCGCGCCGGACGCGCTGCGGGCCCGCGCCCGTCGTACGCCCGCAGGCCTGCTCGTCGCGGGCCTGTCGGACACCTACGCCTTGAAGCAGGAGCGCGACACCGGACACGACCGCTGGGATGTCGCGAACATCTGGAACCACCTGCAGAATCCGCTGCACCCGCCACTGCCGGAGTGGGCCTTGGCGCCTGAGATCGAGGCGATCAAGTCGATACTGCCGGACGATGTGCGCGACCTGCCCGAGGCGCAGCCATTCATCTGGCTGGCCGCCAACGGCATGCACATTGTCTACACCCTCTACGGCGACCCCGCCGTCGGACGGGTGAACCACATGGTCGGCGCCGTGGAGTTGGCCGCATATCGGGCCGCGGCCCTGTACCACAACGGTTTCGGCCTGCTCGAGGATCAGCGACTGCTGCAACGGCACTTCACCAACATCGGCGCCACCGCGTTGGAGCGGCTGATCGGGATGGCGGCGGACTGTTACACCGACGCCGTGTACGGCAACGGCCGCCGCAGCAGCAATCCGATCGGCTACGACGAACTCCGTTCGGCGAGGCTGGCATACGCGCATGCACTGCTGCTCGGAATCGATGTCGAACACGCGAAGCTGATCTACCGAGCGATTCGAGGCACCACCTTCTCCGAGGTGTACGGAACCCAGGTCGGCCGCAGGCACCCCAACCGAGTCATCCAGGCGATTGCGGGTCTCGACCTCCAGACTCTGTCGCAGCCGGACGCGATCGGCGGCACCATCAATGTGGTCCTCGAGAACAATCTGGTGGAGCGCGTTCCCCCGGCTTTCGGCTGGCCGTCGCGGCCCATCGGCCGGGTGATGGTGCACTACGGCGCTCGGATTCGCTCCACCGCCGAGGGATTGGCCTTTCTCGACGAGTACTCGGATGCCCGTCCGGTCGACCTTCCGCCGGGCATGTACGCACCGACGGTCCGCGAAGCCTTCGGGGCGGGCATTGTCGGCAACAGCTTCTTCCTGGATCCGGTGAACGGCTACCAATATCCGACGACGTGGACCCTCGGCGATGACGCGACGCGCGCCCAGCACTCCGCCTTTGCCCGGACGCTCGGCGAACGGTACCTGCGCGGCGCGATCACCGCCGTCCAGACTCTCGAGTTGGCGCACGACCACGCGGAACGGATGAACCGAACTCGCGGTCGGGCCGGTGCGGACCAGCCGCGGGAGAGCGGCTTGCGGGACCTGCTCGGCGATCTCGCGCAGTATCTGCGCATCGACGGAAACGGCGTTCGGCTCGCGCCCGAATTGTCGGCGCCGGAGTTGCGCACGTTGCGGGAGGCGCTGACGGCTCGGGCAGACGAGTTCCGGAGCAGAGGCGTGCCGCTGTGGCACAGCGGCTTGCTGGCCCGCCTCGACGACGCGCTGACCGAGCTGAATGCGCCGGTCCCGATGGTCGAACCGAACTGTGTCGTAGCCGCCCTGGACGAGGCCTACGAGTGCGGGATGGGGGTCGAGCGGATCGATCCCGCCGCGGTGGACAGCACGGGCGTGCCGCCCGCGGTGATCGGATGGATGGCGGGCGGCGCGTTCGACCGGCTCCGCGCCGGGCACCCAGACCTGTACGAGGTGCTCGCCGCAGGAGAGATGGCGCTGCTCAACGACCGCCGAATGACGCCGGAGCCAGGCAAGCCGCCAGGGCACGTCTATCTGGTACGCCGCAGCGAATCCGGTTTCCAACAGTTCAACCCGGACACTGGGGCATGGGAGACGTTCTCCCCGAACCACACCGAGCCGGTGCGCTCGTCGCACTTCATCAAGCTCACCCCGCGCGGCGGCGGCGATTCGCTCGCGCAGCGGCGCGACGACCTCGAAATGCGGCAGCCGCCGGTCGGCAGGGATCCGGCGATGGAGCGGCTCCTGCGGCCCGCGGATGCGGGAGCGCGCTCGGATCTGCCGGAGGGCGCCGACGCTGCGCTGGTCCGCAACGCGCTGGCCGAATACGTTGACATCGAGTCGTTGGCCTTTGCCACACTCCCGATCCGGGTAACAGACAGTGCGGTCTTGTTCATGGAACGGGATCGGCGCCGCATCGTGATCGCTGCCACCGCAGACGGGCACTCGGCGGCTCTGCGGCATCTGATCGAGGTCGACCCCTTGGCTTTCCGGCGCTGGCCACGGCGCACGTTGTCCGTCCGTTTCCGGATGGTGGAGCCGGACGGCGGCAGCGAAGCGTTCGTTCCGGACGCCGGATCGGAGCTGGCGGCCGAACTCGACCGCCTGCTCGCGCAGGTCTCCGAGGCCGAAGACGACGAGCTGATGGCCTCCGAGATCCCCGAACGGCAGTGGGAACCGCAAGATCTGGCCGATTTCCGCGGCGACGCGGACGATGTCTTGTTCGCCGCCGCATTGGCCGACGAGCCGCTGGCGCGGCTGTACGAGCGGCGAGCGGCGGCCGGGCAGCGCAGCGAGGCCGCCGAAGCGGCGTACCGCGTGCTGTTCGACATCGAGTCCCTGCCCGCGGACGTCCTCTTGCTCGACCCGCACCGCGACTTGGCAGGCGCCGCGCGGGTGCGCTCGGCGCTGGGCAGGCGATACGAGGACGCGAACCTCGCGGCCATGTCCGCGGCCGACGCCGCGCGGAATCTCCAGCTCTCGAAGGAAGCGGTCATTCCGCGCCGGCCGGAGGACGAGTTCCACCGCGACGTCACACCGCACGTGGTGGTCCGGTTCGGCTTGAAGCTGGACGTGGTGTTCGTCGCGGCCGAGGGCTACCACGGATATGCGTTGCGACAATTGCGCGCAAGGGATTTCGCGCTGTGGCAGGGCATCACCACCGGTGCGCTCCCTGCGGTGGGCCTGGAGGTCGGCGAGGGAACTGCGCCGCGGGAGTTCGACTTGGGCGAGGTGATCAGCACCCATGCGGCACTGCCTGCCCCCGGCGTACCGCGGGACTCCGAGATGTGGACTCTCGAACTCGCCCTCCTTCAGGACCGTCTTGACGAGCTCGACGGCATCCTGGCGGAATGGGTCGCCGCCAAGCAGGAACTCGCGGTGCTCGACGACCTCATCGCGGCGCGCCCGACGGCCGAATTCACTGCGGTGGCCGAGCGTGACGAGGACATCTGGGCCGCAATCGGCCGAATGGGCCAGATTGTGCTGTTCGGCGACGCGCCGCAGCTGCAGAGCCGAGCGTACCTCGCGAGCATGGCCGCCGAGCTGCGCGCCGCGGGCTTCACCCACGTTGCACTGGAACATATTGCCCGCCACCCGGTTTACCAGGACATCGCCGAGGACCGGCTCACCTACCTCGCTGGTCTCGTCGTCCACATTCCGGAGTACCAGCTCCTGGCCGAGGTGATGGCGGCCGCGGGCCTCGTGGTCGTGCCGCTGGCTCTGCACCACGGCGAGTTGGAAGGCCCGCAGCTGGACGGTCTGGAAATGCATATGGCCGAGACCCTCGTCGACTTGTGCGTGGGCGATCCGGACGCGAGAGTCGCGGTCCTGGCGCACGGCAACCATGCGGCGCCGGAGCTGATCAGTGTCGGGGCGCCGCTGATCATGCGGCTCGAGGATGCGGCTCTGTCCGTGTCAGGGGTCATGTTGGCCGGTCATCACGGCGCGGCCGCGGTGCTGCCGGGCTTCGTCGAGGCGGCCCGGCAACATAGGGTGCAGGACCGGGCGTTCGTGGTCGACGCCGAGATCTATCGTGCCGAAGGCGGATCGGACCCGATGCTCGGCTTCGCGTCCGCGGTGCTGTATCTGCCCCAACCGGACGAGCAGGCGCAGGCGGCCTGGTTCGAACGACTCCGCGAAGTGGACATCTTGATGACCGACGTCGCGGCCGTGGTGCCGGAGGCCGACCGCGAAGCGCACGGTCTGGAGGTGCTCGCCCGGTGGGCGTCCGCGCGCGCGGCGCATGACGCGCTCGCGGCCAGGGTGGCGCGGCTGGCGGACGCGGCGGGTCACGATGCCCGGGCGCTGATCCGAATGCCGCACGCCGACCAAATGGACGTTCTCGAGGGAAATCCGGACCTCGCGGCGGCGCTCGACGAATTCTGGCTCGCCAGCGACGAGCTGAACCAGATCCCGATGTCGATGTTGATTACCCGGGACAACCTGGTGCTGCTCCGCAACACCATGGCAGTACTCGCCGACGTGACCGAGACCTGGCTGCTCGCACCCGGACAGCTGGCCGCAACGATCGCGGACCTCGAGCCGCACGACGAACTGTCCCAGGCGCACATCGACACCCTGCGGGCGGTGTCCGAGCAGGCCAACATCATGGAGGCCTGGGTCGACCAGCTGCGCCGCCCCGCGGCGGCGGCCGAGTGGATCCACGCGGTTCCCGGCCTCGTGGGGCCCGGTGTGCTGGAACCCGTCTGCGTGGTGGAGTCCCTCGCCTACGCCCGGGAACTGGGTTTCGACGTCGCGGTGCCGAAACGCGCCGACCTCGAGGGTTATGTCCCGTGGCCCGTACTGTCGTATTTCGCGGGCAGCCAGCACAGACCGTTCGCTGACGCCGCCGCGCTGCTGGCCCGCTTGGACGAGCTGCACGACGAACTGCCGTTGGTGTACGCGCCCAGGTATCGGATGAGCGCGCTGCTGGTGAACTACCTGCCGGTCGGCAAGGACGTCGGGCATGTTGTGCTCTGGTTCCGCGACGACAAGGGCGCGGCATGGGAGTTCGATCCCGCCGCCGGTGCGCCGCGGCGGATCGACCGCGCCGAGCCGGTGCTTGCGGCGCAATCGATCCACGCGCTGACATTGACCGTGGCGCACGGCACGCTGGAGGCCCGGCGCGGGGAGTTCCAGTGGGAGACCAAGCCCGACGGCTATGTTCGGCCGCCGTGGGAGTCTGGAGCACAGAACGATCCGATATCGCGCCGGCGCGCCTTCGAGCGGCTGCGCGACCGGCTCGCCGCCGCATTCAGCGAGCTCGACGACGTGGAACCGGATGATCCACGGATCGCCGTGATGGCCATTGCCCACATGATGGAGTTGGCCGCCGGTCTGCGCGGTCTCGGCGCCGAACTCGAGCGGAGCCTGTTGGTGCGCTTCGCGGGCGCGGGCCGGTCCGAGCGCGCGGCTGCGGAAGAATTGGGCATCACTGTCGACGAGGTCGCCACGCGGCAACAGCACGCCTTGCACGCGTTGGCCGACGCACTCTACGGCGTTGAACCCAGCGAGCGGCCCGCCGCCCGGCCGACCCGGGTCACCGTTGCACAGGTGGCCGCGGCGGCCGGGGTGAGCGAGACCTTGGTGGCCGCCGTGCTGCGGGGCGGCAATCCGCTCAGTGCCGACACGGTCGCCCTGGTGCGCGCCAAAGCGGACGAGCTGGGATACCACGCGCGCCCCATCACCGCGGTCGACATCGCCCGCACCACGGGCGTGGGCGAGCGAACCGTGCGTCGAATTCTGCAGAAAGGGCCAGAAGCGGGAACCAGTGAGAATGCGCGCAAGGTGTGGGCGGCGGCCGAGGCGGGCGGCTACCGGCCCCGCACCGCCAGTGCCTCGGACGTCGCCAGAGAGTTGGGGTTGCATCTGGCCACGGTGCTGAAAGCGCTTCAGGGCAAGGTGTATTCGGCGAAGGCCGAGGCGGCGGTGTTGGCCGCGGCCCACCGCCTCGGCTACTGGGGACCCACGCCGTGGGCCGCGCATGCGCCGCGGCACGCCGGATCCGAGCTGTCGGCGGCGGAAGAGGACTTCCGGCAGTGGCTGACGCGGCGCGGGACCTCGGCGATCGGTGACCGGCAGAGTCCGCGCCAGTACATGCGCATGCACAGCCTGGCAGCCGAGCAGCTGCA
Source organism: Mycobacteriaceae bacterium (assembly GCA_013362555.1). Classification (GTDB taxonomy): domain Bacteria; phylum Actinomycetota; class Actinomycetes; order Mycobacteriales; family Mycobacteriaceae; genus JABFVX01. The sequence goes on along the minus strand of JABFVX010000237.1, from coordinate 7,050 downwards.
GCGGTGGATCGTCGCGACCGCGGGCGACACCGCGCTCGACGTTCTCGCTGCCCCGGACGAACCGCTGCCGCTGCCCGAATCCTTTGCCGGTCAGCCCGACTGGGCGCGGGCGGTGCGCGCGTACCTCGCGCTGGAACCCGGACAGATGGACACGCTGATCGGTGCGGAGCCGGGCAGGTGGCGCGACATCGAACACGACGGCCCGGCCCTCACGGTCGACGAAGTCCGCGCGCTGCTGCGGAGCGTCCCCGACGCGTGGCCGGCATACGTCGCGATCGGCGCACGCTATGGGTTGGCGATGTTCGTCGAGGTGAGCGACTGCGTTTCCCCTGCTGCGTACCTGCGCGTCCTGCGCGAGGCAGCCGGGTTGACTCAGCAGCAGGCAGCCGCTGCCGCGGGGGTGCCGCTCACCAGGTACAGCGAACAGGAGCGCGGGCTGACGCAGGTGTCCGGCACTGAGCTGTCCGACTACCGTCGGGCTTTCGGCATTGTCGGCGTACCCCGGCATCCGGAGGGATACGAACACTTCGGTGCGTATCTCGAGTACCTGAGCCGGACGCGCGGGATGGACCAGCCAGGGCTGGCCGCCGCGACGAGGCTGACCCAGCCCATGGTCAGCGCACACATGCTCGCAATCAACCTGCCGCCCAAGGACAAGGTCGAGCGGTACTTGGCGGTTCTGACTCGCGGTGAGGTGACGTTCGACCAGATCAACAATGTCTTCCGGGCATGGCCGCTCAGTGCGTACGCGAGTCCGGACCCCGCCGCGACCGCGTCGTTCCTCGAGTATCTGCGCCACTTCAGCCGAGTCAATCGCATCACGATGCTGGACACCGTGCGGTTCCTCGGCGTGAACTACCGAGTGGTCCATCAATCCTCGGCGCCGACGCAGGATTGGCTCCAGCAGGTGTACGACCGCGTGCTGTACCGGTTCGGCGACTGGAATGACTTCGCTGAGCCGTGGGGATACCAACGGACGGAACCGCCCGCGGGCAATCAGCCCGCCGGCTTCGCCACGGTCGAGACCGCGGTCCTTTCCGAGGAGCCGCAGGCCCGCGCGACGGCGGGCGAGGTCGTCGATCCCGGCCTGGTCGAGCTGTCGCACGCGATGAACGTCGCGGACATCGCCTATGGCACGCTGCGCGGCCGGTTCACGGCCGCCGTACTGGAGCTGGCGCCGCGGCTGTTCGGCAGATCTGTCGATGAAGTGCTAATGGAACTGGAATCCGGTGCACTGGAGTTGAGTTCGGTTCCCGAGTCGCGGCGGGCCACGCTGCTCGCCGACATTGGACGCTTCCACCACGCCGACCAGGCGCGGCAGTGGCTGCGCGCCGTCAGCGGTGAGCACGCGCGGGCACTGATCGCGGCGGCCGCCGAAGGGCGCGACGATCAGTGGGCGGAAGTCGAGCGGCTGGCGGCGGTGTTGGCCGCGGGCCTCGCCGACCCCGGCGTGCTCCCGCCCGGCGCTGTCGCGGCCGCGCCTGTACATCTCGACGGGGTCAGCCTGCTCCGTACGGCGCTAGACCTGCTGGGCGGCTTCGAGCTGCCGGACGCGGCCGTGAGCATTTTCACCGATACCGAATTGCAGACCAGGGTGCGGAGCCGGATGCTGCGCCGGCCGAGCCACGAGTACATCGCGCGGCAGTTCGGCACGGCTGCCGGCGACGCCGCGATCGATCCCGCCGGGGTGGCGGTGGCGCTGCTCGTCGATGTGCCCGCGGACGGTTCGGAACCCAGCCGGTACCTTGTCTGTCGGCACGGCGACCGGTTGATGAAGTTCGACCGGAAGTCCGGATTCGTGGGTGAGTTCGTGTCACGCCCGGCCGACGAGGCTCGCACCTATGCGGTGTTCCTCGATGCGGCCGCGCAGCCGCTGGAGCCGTTCTCTGTCGTCGACGACGTTGTGGCGCAGTCCCAGCACCGCGTCTCGGCGGCCCGCGAGCACACGCGCGGGATCTTTGCCGCCGTCATCGACTGGGGCCGTACCCGACACGACCCGCTGTTGTCGGACCGGCTTGCGGGCAGTGTCCGAGACCTGGTGCGGCTGAATGCGAAACGGCACGCGGCCCAGACGCGCCTGGAGGACGCGCAACGGGCGTGGCGGTCGTTCGCCCAGGCGCGCGGTGTGCAACCGGAGCTGCTCACACCCGACGCGGTCCGCGACATCGTGCGCATCGCGCCCTCGGGCGACATCGCGGACTTCTATCGGGAACTGCAAGCCCGGCAGGAGCGAGCGCGGCGGCGGCACGCTGAAGTGGCGGCCGTCGACCAGGCGCTGGCGGAAGCGCTGGCCGCGCACGCGGCGCTGACGCCCGACTCGATCAGGACCGACCCCGCGAATCTCGGCGAATACTGCGGATTCGGCAGTGCGATAGCGCTGTCCGCCATGACCGGGCTTCCGGTCCAGTTGTTCCCGCACGACGTCACCGGACGGGGCCTCGGATCGTGGCAGATGCAGCTCGCGCTCGGCGGGTGCCGCGTGGATGTCGCCGACCACGTGCACCTGGCGTCGATGATGCTCGCGATGGACGACGGGACCGTAGCGGAGGTCTGCGACAGCTATCGCGACCACGAGATCGGACACTCCTATCTCGTGCGAAAGCACCGCGGCGACCTGTGGGTCGTCGACGTGAACGGCGAGCTGTCGCATCGCTATCCGCCTGAGCACCGGGCCGAGGTCGCGTCCGTGTCGGCCTGTCTGTTCGTCCCGGTGCAGGCCGTCGGACCCGACGGGGTGCGCGCCGTCCCGATGCACCCCCTGCCGCCGGACCTTCGGGCGGAGCTGGAACGGCTCAGCGGCCTGCTCGGCGCCGCCTATGACGAGATCGACCGGATTCGCGCCGCGGGGTACGGACCGCTCACCTTCGCCGACGCCGCCCGAACAGTGGCTCTCGAACATCGAGTCGCCGAGATCCATGCCGAGGGCGACCAGCTCATGTGGACGGTGACCGGTCCCTCGGCGCACGCCGGGGCCGCCGGCCCCGCGCGGCGCCGACCGGCGGCCCAGGCAGCGGCGCTGGACGGCGCGGAAACCGTCACGCACGAGGGCGTTGTCTACACCAGAGTGCACCAGCAGCTGCCGGTGCTGCTGGATATGTTGGCGACCGCAGCCGTTTACCAGAAGTCCGCGGAGGTGACGGCCCGGGTCGCGGTCGAGGGCGAGCCGGTAGCGACGGTTCTGAAGGACGGGACCCCGGAGACGGTCAACCGCGCGCGGGCCGGGGACTTCGTGGTCCGCAATCCCGACGGGGAGCAGTTCATCGTGGAACGGGAGAAGTTCGGCTCGCTCTACGACCGCGTGATCGGCGACCGGTACCGCGCCAAAGGCATGGTGCGGGCCGTGCAGAATCCGTTCGGGGTGCCGGTGGTGCTGCGGGCCCGGTGGGGCGACATGTTCGGCGGGCCGGACGCCTGGTTCGCGTCCGCGTTCGATGTCACCGAACCGAGCGTGCTGGGGCCGTCCCGCCGGCTGATCGGCGCCGCGGAGTTCGCCAACACTTATCGCGATTGGTTCGATCTGGAACCCCTGATGCCGTTCGGCTCCGCGCTGGACGCGCAAGCCGATCAGGTGCACCAGCTGTTGCGCGAAACCGAAATCGGCAGGCGCGCACTGGCGGTGATCGACAACAGCGAAGTGCGGGAGTACTTCTGGCCGGGCCCGCGGCCCGGCGGGCAGTTCCATCCCGCCGACATGGCACTGTGGGTCTTCAGCCGCGACGGCAGTGACCTGTACGAGCAGGCCGCCTTCTACGTGCACGAGAGTGTGCGCGCCGAGATCGCGCTGAGCGGGGAGAGCGCGGTCGCGCAGCGGGAACTCGGCCGCCTCGAGTACGTCGGCGCACTGCTTACCGAGGAGGGCAGGGCCTTCGCGCGCCAGTACGAATTCCTGGCGCAACTGCGGGCGCTCGGTCACCGGATTCCGCGCAGCAGGCTGGAAAGGCTCTACCTCGACGCTCGCAACACCGCCGTCGCGGTGGTGCGCAGGCAGCATCCGGAAATGTCGGACGCGGACGCGTTGGCGGCCGGGACCGCGCGGGGTGCGGCGGTGCTGCAATACGAGCTGGCAGTGCCCGCCCGCCGCGGCGGGCTGAGCGACTATGCGCGCCGCTACGGCGAGATGTGGGACCGCAGCCACGCTTCCGGCACTGAGCTGCCGCTGCCGGATGCCCCCGAGTTCGAGTATCTGCGCGCGGCGTCCGCGGAACTGTCGCAGCGCCGGGACGACGGGCCCCGCCCGGCGCCGACCAGCACGCGGACGGCCTTGCGGGTGTTGCGCGGCTCGCCAACGGGGCGGTGGGCCGCCGGGGTGCTGCGACGGGCAGGCGTCACCGTGACCCACGGCCCCGAACACCAGGTGTACCTGGCGGCCCGAACCGTGGTGCTCGATGCCGCATCGTCCCCGTTCGCGCAGGCCCGGTTCCTGGTTCGAGCGGCGGCTCACATCGACTTGGCGCGCACCGGCGCCGCGGCGAACAACGCCCACAATCGAATGACGCTGGCGCGCCACACGTACGTGCAGGAGGCGCTGCGGGACGACGCGGCCGCGTACGCGGCCGAATTCCAGTTCCTGACGCAACGGCGCACGACTGTCGCGGGCATTCCGCGCAGTGCGCTGGAACGGTTGTACGACAGCGCGCATCGTTCCGCGCGCAAGTCCGCCCATCGGTCCGGCGAGCGAGACGCGGCCCGATTGCAGGAGATCGGGCATGCCGCCGGTCTTGCGGCCATCCACCGCGAGCTGGTCGCCGAGGGGCCCGCCGCGCCCTACCGCCGAACTGTCGCCGGCGACGAGGCATGGATGCCGCTGTCGGTCATCGCCGGAATTCCCATGCCCGACGCCTTGGGACTGCCCGAAACCCGCTTGCGCGGCGATACCGACGCCGCGCTGCACCGCCGCGCCTGGCACCGCGCCCACGGCATCGGCACCACTGGCGAGCCGGTCGACCTCGCTCCTCTGGCGGGCGTGCCGGTCGACTCGTTCGACGCCGAAACGCTGGGGTTGCGCGACCTTCCCCGAATGGCGGGTCACGATCCGGACGGCAATGACTGTGCGGTGCGGGTGGTGCGTGCGGTGTTGCGGTGGTTCGGTGGTGGTGTCGATGTGGTGGATCCGGTCGTAGTCACGCAGTGGTTGGCGGATGCGGGGTTGGCGGGTTTGTCGGGGGAGCGGTTGCAGGAGGCGTTGCGGGGGTGGATGCGTCGGGTCGATGTGGCCGAGGTCGAGGGTTTGCCGGTGGGTGCGGCGGTGGTGGCGGTGATGCGGTTCGCGGGTTTCGGTCACGGTGAGGTGGGCGGTCATACGGAGTTGGTGGTGAATCGGGGTGATGGTCCGGAGGTGGTGGACGAGGATGGGAGTTTCCGTCCGTTCCGGGTGCCTGGCGGGGTGGTGGATTGGTTCGCGGTGTCGTTCGGATCGGATGGGACGCAAGAGCATCCGCTGACCCGACCGGCTCCCGCCGACGCGGCCCTGGTGGACACCCAGGTCGGCACGGACCACGCGAGCCCGTCGGGCGACGAGCTCGCCGCCCTGTTCGACCTGCATCGGGTACGCGTCTACCTGAACCTCCACCACAGCCTCGGCGATCCGGACCTGGCCCGACAATTGGCTGAGGAGACATTGCGCGTCGCCCGAACCCGTGTGACGGACCTCCCGTCACACGACTCCGGGGCTTGGTTCGACGCCATCGCAGAACGCCTGGTCCGTGGCCGGCGGGCGTTCGTCGGCGTCCGGAACAGGCTCATCCTGGCATGTGAAGACCTGCCCAGCGTGCACCGGTCCGATCTGGAGATCGGACTGCTCGGCGACGCGACCCCGGCAAGCCTGACTGCTGTGCTGCGGCGGATGGACCCTCGGCTCGAGCGCTACATCCGGGTCCGGTTCTTCGGCCACGGCCGCACCAGGCTCGAGGCGGCCGCGGATCTCGGCATCACCGCGGAGGAGGTCGACCTGCTCCAGGAAGCGGCGCTGCGTCGGTTGCTTGTCGCGCTCGGCGGGCGTCGGGTGTCGTCGAGACAAGTAGCCGCGGTGGCCGGCGTGAGCCTGTCCGCTGTGCTTGCGGTCCAGCGCGGCGGGCCGCCGTACAGCGCGGAAACCATCAGCCGGGTGCGCGCGAAGGCGGCCGAGTTGGGCTATGTGCGCCGGGCCGACAGAGTGAGCATTCGCGACGTCGCCGCTGCCGCCGAAGTGAATTCGAGAACGGTTGGCCGAATTCTGCGCGACCTGCCGGGACGTTACGACGCTGAGACGGCGCAGCGGGTGCGCGCGGCGGCCGAACGCCTGGGTTACCAAGCGACTCAGGTTCGCATCGCTGACATCGCAACCGCGCTCGGCCTCACCAACGTGACGGTCAGGATGGCGTTGCTGGATCGAGGCTATTCTCCAGAGACCGAAGCCGCGGTTCGCGCGGCTGAGGCTTGGCTGCACAACCCGGAGGGGGGCCGCGTCACCATCGCACATGTGGCCGCGGCCGCGGGGGTCAGCAAGTCGGTCGCACATGCGGTGCTGCAAGCCGGTCGCGCCCTCAATGCGGAGACCCACGACCGAATCATCGCCACGGCCGCCGAACTGGGATACCGGACCAAAGCCGAGACGGTCAGCGCCGCTCACGTCGCCAGAGCGACCGGCGTCAGCCGCACGACGGCACACCGTATCTTGAACAACCTGCCCGGCCGTGCCAGCGACGCCACGGTGCGGCGGGTGCGTGCGGCCGCCGAAGAAATGGGCTATCAAACCCGAACGGTCAGCATTGCCGATGTCGCCCGCGCGGCAGGCGTCAGCACGTCGTCGGTGGCCACGGCTTTGGCAGGCCGGGCATACTCGGTGAAAACCGAGGCGTCCGTGCGGGCTGCCGCCCGGCGCCTCGGATACGTGCCGGAGACCCTGCTCGCGAAACTGTCGACGAAGCCTGTTGCCGCCGGCAAGAAGTCCGATCCTCGCAGCGTTCTGTTCGCGAGACTGGAAGACCACGACCCGGCCGCCAATGACTGTGCGGTGCGGGTGGTGCGTGCGGTGTTGCGGTGGTTCGGTGGTGGTGTCGATGTGGTGGATGC
>JABFVX010000329.1 GCA_013362555.1 Mycobacteriaceae bacterium | reverse complement strand
GGTGCTCTTCGGCTCCCGGGTGCGGCCGAAGGCGCTGGCCGCCCTCGGCGGGGTCGCACTGCTGATCGGCCTGCTCGGCGCGCTCGTCGGCACCCTGCTCGGCGACACCACCGGGTCGCTGACGTCGAAGAAGGTCACGCTGGCCCAGTCTGGGTCGCCGGAGCGGGTGGACGGCGCCATCTCCAAGGTGGTCGACGCGATCATGCCCTCGGTGGTGTCGATCCAGGCGAGCGCGGGGGAGCAGGCCGACACCGGCTCGGGCGCGGTGATCGACGGCAAGGGCTACATCATCACCAACAACCACGTGATCTCGCTGGTCGCCAATGACACGTCCGGCCAGGGCAAGATCCTCATCACCTTCTCCGACGGCCACCGCGCGCCCGCCCGCATCGTCGGCCGCGACACGAAGACCGACCTGGCGGTGTTGAAGGTCGACAACGTCAAGAACCTCACGGTGGCACAGCTCGGCCGGTCCGACGACGTCAGGGTCGGGCAGGACGTGCTGGCCGTCGGCTCGCCGCTGGGCCTGAGCAAAACCGTCACCTCCGGCATCGTCAGCGCCCTGCACCGGGCGGTCCCGCTGAAAGGCGAGGGCAGTGACACCGACGCGGTAATCGACGCGGTGCAGACCGACGCCTCGATCAACCCGGGCAACTCCGGCGGCCCGATGGTCGACTTCCGCGGCCGCATCATCGGCATCAACTCCGCGATCCGCACCGAGAGCGGCGGCTCGGTCGGCCTCGGGTTCGCCATCCCGGTGGACACGATGGCGCAGATCGCCCAGGGCCTCATCCGCGACGGCCGCGTGCATCACCCGGAGCTCGGCATCAGCGCCAAGCAGACCACTACGGTCACCAACGACGTCCGCACCGGCGCGGAGGTGCAGAACGTCGCGGCGAACAGCCCGGCCGCCAGAGCGGGCATCGTAGAGCGCGACATCATTCTCAAGGTCGGCGACCGCCCGGTCACGAGCGCGTCCGAACTGACGGTCGCGGTGCAGGCCCTCGCCATCGGCCAAAGCGTCAGCATCCAGCTGATCCGCGACGGCCGCATCGTCGACGTTCCCGTCACCCTCGGCTCGGACTGAGTCAGCAATCCGTCCAGAATGACCCGTGACGTGCGCTCAACGCACGTCACGGGTCATTTTGGATGCTCTGGCAGCGGCCGTCATCGTGCCTTTCTCGGGATGGCGTTTACTCTGGACTGGTGATCCCGAACATCGGCTGGGGCGAGACGATGGTCTTGCTTGTCGCGGCGCTGGTGATCCTGGGGCCGGAACGGCTGCCGGGCGCCATCAAGTGGACCTTCGACGCGTTGCGCCGGGTCCGTGAGTTCGCCAGCGGCGCCTCGTCGCAGTTGCGCAAGGAGATCGGCCCGGAGTTCGACGATCTGCGCAAGCCCCTGGCCGATCTGCAGCGGATGCGCGGGATGTCGCCGCGCTCGGTCATCACCAAGCACCTGCTCGACGGCGACGATTCGCTGTTCACTGACCTCGACCAACCACACCGCGGGGAATACAAGCCCACGCCGGACGGGTTGTCCACACCGTTGCCCAACGGTGAGCGGCCGCCGATCGACCTCGACGCCACCTGAGGCGCGAGCGAGAGGCGGGGGACGTGCGGGCGGGGGTCCGCGCGGTGGGGATCGAGAGGAAGGGGCCGGCATGTCGGGGAGGCAGTCCTTCGGAGGCGTGACAGGCCGGGCGTCGAGCCTGGCAGGCTACCGGCAAGTGTCGGTGTCGCCCGCGCCCGGTGCGCGGGCGTGGTTCATGGTGGGCCTGGTGGCGATCAGCTTGGTCCTGATCTACACGGCCGAGCGGGCGGCCCGGGCCGGGCTGGACCGGTCCTGGCTGCTGGCGGTGGCTCTCGCTGCGCTGTTCGTGGCGCGCGGGATGCACTTGAACCGGCCGATCTTCCTGCCGCACCTGGGTGCGGCCATGCTGGTGTTGGCCGTCGGGGACGTGGCCTACCGAGCGGACCGGCCCGGCACCGGGTTCGCGCTGGTGGCGGCGAGCGGGCTCGTGCTGGTGCTGCCGCAGGGCAGCGAGCCGCAGCCGGAGCTGCACCGCCGGGTCGCCGCGCTGATCGACCGCACCGCGGCTGATCCGCTTGCGCCGTTCGCGATGCACTCGGCCAAGTCCTACTTCTTCAACGCGGCAGGCACCGCGGCAATCGCGTACCGCTCCCGGCTCGGCATCGCGGTGGTTTCCGGGGACCCGATCGGCGAGCGCGCCGAATTCGGCGCGCTGATCGAGGACTTCGTCGAGTTCGCCAGGCAGCGGGGTTGGCGGGTTGCGGTGCTCGGCGCGGGCGCGGCCACGGCCGCGGTGTGGAACACGAAGGTCGCCACGCCGCTGCGGGCGATCCCGATCGGGCGCGACGTCGTGCTGGACGTGCCGACGTTCGCCATGGTCGGGCGGAAATTCCGCAATCTGCGCCAAGCGGTCAGCCGCACCAAGAACTTCGGGGTGACCACCGAAGTCGTCGAGGAGTCGGCGCTGTCCGAGCCGCTGCGCGCAGAGCTGTACGCCATCGTCGACGAATGGAACACCGGCAGGCAGACCAGGGGATTCTCGATGATCCTGGATCATCTGCTGGACGGGGAGATCCCGGGCATGCTGGTGGTCCTCGCGCGCGACGCCGACGGTCGGGTGGCGGGTTTCCAGCGCTATGGCCGCGCGAACGCGGGCGCCGAGCTGAGCCTGGACGTGCCGTGGCGTCGCCGCGACGCCCCGAACGGCCTGGACGAGCGCATGATCGTCGACCTGGTCGACTACGCCAGAGACCATGGAGTGCAACGGATCTCGCTGGCGTTCGCGGCATTCCCCGACCTGTTCGCAGACAAGGAGCGCAGCGTCGCGGGGCACGTGGGCTATCGGCTGGTGCACCTGCTCGATCCGCTGATCAAGCTGGAGTCGCTGTACCGCTTCCTGCGCAAGTTCCACGCCCTCGACGGTGAGCGCGTCGTGCTGCTGCGCTTGCGCTACCTGATTCCGGTCGCGCTGGCGTGCCTCACCCTCGAATTCGCTCCGCGATCCTCCACAGTGACCCGCGACGTGCGTTAGGCGCAACTGACGGGTCATCCTGGACGGCGTTTTTCGCGGTCCGGTGGCCGAAGACCAACAGTGCCAGCAGCGTGAGCGTCACCAGCACGTAGGGGTTGGCATAGAGGTGCTCCGCGAGGGCCCAGTGCATCCGGTGGTCCTCGGTCGGCAGCTGCGGCGGCGAATCGAACAGCCGCCACCAGAACACCGGAGTGCGGGGCGGCGGCGCGAACGGACGAACCCAGAACACCAGCGCCACCACGGCGGCGGCGAGCGCCCAGCCGAAGGACTTCATGCCGCGGCCGATCAGCACCCCGAGCGCGGGCACCACGTACACCCAGTGGTGGCCCCACGCGGTCGGCGAAGCGGTCAGGATCAGGGCGGCGGTGAGGACCATCGCCAGCGGCAGCGCGTCCGGTGCCTGCGCCCGGTAGGCCCGCCGGATCGCGACTACGACCATTCCGAAGACCAGGGCCGCCAGGCCCAGCCACAGCCCGTCCTGCAGCAGCGTCGGCAGGTTCATCCGCTCCAGCGCGGCCCGCACGGTCTGGTTGTTGGCCGACATCGCCTGGGCGGCCCGGCCGAGGCCGGTGTCGCCGAACCAGAACCGGGTCGAGCCGGACCAGTTGGCCGCGAAACCGAGCAGGGTGGCGGCGACAGCCGCGAGAACCGTGTTCCGGGTGGAGCGGTAGTCCTTGCGCAGCAGGAACACCAGCACGAAGCCTGCGGGAGTGAGCTTCACCGCGGCGGCGATGCCGATGAGCACGCCGCGCGGCCAGCGCGGCTTCTCCACCAGCAGATCAGCCGCGACCAGCGCCATCAGCAGCATGTTGACCTGACCGAACCAGAGGGTGTCGGTCACCGGCTGCAGCACCAGCGAGGCGGGCAGCAGGATGGACGTCGCCAGCGTGGCGGCGCGCCAGCCGTAGGTCGGCCACACCCGGCGCGCGGTCAGCCAGATCACCAGCGCCAACGCGGCCACCGAAATGGCGGTGGAGATCCACCAGGTCATCGTCCACGACACCCACGTCATCGGCACGAACGGGATCGCGGCGAACGGCGGGTAGATGAAGGGCAGCCGGTTGCCCGCGACGGTCGGCGGGAGCGTGCCGTACATGTCTTGGCCGTGCAGCCAGGCCTGGACGCCGAGGCGGTACACCGACAGGTCCATGAACTCGACAGGGTTGTGCTCGACACCCCAGTTCACGATGTACGCAGTCACCAGCGCGCCGAGCAAGGCGACCGTGGCCAGCACGGCGTCGCCGAGCAACGGGGGAACAGGCGATCCGCCGGTTGCCTCGGCTGGGCGTGTAGTTACCTCGGTTGCCGTAGACACAGTGGCCCAGCCTAACGAACAACCAACCACAAGTCCGACGGACGGCAGCTTTATACACCACACAACCCGCCTTTCCGGGCGTTGCGGACAGCGACACACCCGCGCCGCTCCCATTTCGCTCCCGCCGGAACGAGCCGCGCGGTGCGGTGTTGAACGACGCTGCTCGCGCAGGCCCGCCGCGGCAGGCACGCTGCCTCCGAGTCGCCGACTCGCGGCGCTCTACGCAATTCACGGGCCGTGTCCGCGTGCGGCAAGGGTGAGTCGGATCACACTGCGGCGCGCACGCCGTCCACGTCGCGGATCGCTGTGGAGGATCGCGGAGCGAATTCGAGGGTGAGGCACGCCGGCCCGCTGGGAAGACTGGGGTACGCGGCCAGTGCGGCTGCGGTGGCCCTGTACGCCGGGACTGCCCGGTTGGAAGCTGGTGGCATGACTGGCCTGGCACCCGAAGAGTTCCGTCCCGAGACCACCTTCCTCAATACCGCGTCGTACGGGTTGCCGCCCGCTCGCGCGCTGGACGCGCGGCGCGGCGTCATCGAAGCGTGGGCGGCGGGCCGGTCCACGCCGGGGGATCACGACGGCCTGGTCGACGAGGTGCGTGCGGGGTTCGCGCGGCTGTTGCCCGGCGCGGCCGCAGCGGATGTGTCTGTTCAGTCGGGCGTCGCGCCCGCGCTCGCGGCGGTCGTGGCGGCGTTGCCCACGGGGGCCGAAGTGCTCACGGCCGCGGGCGAATTCGGCTCGCTGTCGGCGCCGTTCGTGCACCGCGGCGATCTGTCCGTGCGGTTCGTGCCGCTGGAGCGGTTGGTCGACGAGGTGCGCCCGACGACGGCGTTGGTGGCGGTCAGCGTGGTGCAGTCCGCCGACGGACGGGTAGTGGATCTGGACCTGCTGGCCGCGGCCGCCCGCGCGCACGGGGCCCGAGTCCTGGTGGACGCGACTCAGGCGCTCGGCTGGTTGCCGCTGCGGTTCAGCAGCGCCGACTATTGGGTGTGCGGCACATTCAAGTGGCTGCTCGGCGCGCGCAGTGTGGCGTTCTTCGCGGTCGCGCCGGAGGTGCGCGACGAGCTCGTCCCGGTCGCGCCCGGCTGGTACGCGGCGGCCGACAAGTGGAGCGAGATGTACGCGCCCGCTCGGCTGGCCGACACCGCCCGCCGGTTCGACACCACGCCGGACTGGCTGGGCGTGGTCGAGACAGCGGCGGGCCTGAGCCTGATCGAGGAGCTCGGCCCGCCCGCGATCGGCGCCCACGATCTGGCCCTGGCGGCCCGCTTCCGCGCGGGCCTCGCGGAGTTGGGCTATGCGCCGGTGCCCGCCGAATCGGCCATCGTCGCGGTCCCCGGCGCGGAGGCGGCGGCCGGACGGTTGTATGAATCCGGCGTCATCGCCTCGCCCCGGGCGGGCAACCTCCGCTTCTCGTTCCATCTCTACAACACCACCGGCGACGTCGACCGCGCCCTGGAGACCCTCGCCGCTTAGCGCCTTCCAGAATGACCCGTGACGTGCGCCCAACGCACGTCACGGGTCATTCTGGAAAGGGCTAGAAGTTGCGGGGGGTGTCGATGGACAGCGACATGCCCGCGAGGCCGCGGCGGCGGACGGCGAGTTTGTCGGCGATCTCGCGCAGCGCCTTGCCTGCCGGCGAGTCGGGGGCCGACAGCACGATGGGGGTGCCGTCGTCGCCCGCCTTGGCCACCGAGGCGTCCAGCGGGACCTGGCCGAGCAGCGGGACGTCGCCGCCGATGACCTGGGAGAGGCGCTCCGACACGATCTGGCCGCCGCCGGAGCCGAACATGTCCATCCGGGTGCCGTCCGGCAGTTCCAGCCACGACATGTTCTCCACCACGCCGACCACGCGCTGGCGCGTCTGCAGGGCGATGGCGCCCGCGCGCTCGGCGACCTCGGCGGCGGCTTGCTGTGGAGTGGTGACGACGAGGATCTCGGCGTTGGGGATCAGCTGAGCAACCGAAATGGCCACGTCGCCGGTGCCGGGCGGCAGGTCGAGCAGCAGCACGTCGAGGTCGCCCCAGAACACGTCGGCGAGGAACTGCTGCAGAGCACGGTGCAGCATGGGGCCGCGCCACACGACCGGGGTGTTGCCCTGGGTGAACTGCGCGATCGAGATCATCTTCACGTTGTGGGCCACCGGCGGCAGGATCATCCGCTCCACCTGCGTCGGCCGGGCGTCGGTGCCGAGCATTCGGGGAATGGAGTGGCCGTAGATGTCGGCGTCGAGCACGCCGACCGACAGTCCGCGCGCCGCCAGCGCGGCGGCCACGTTCACGGTCACGCTGGACTTTCCGACCCCGCCTTTGCCGGATGCGACCGCGTACACCCTGGTGAGAGAGCCGGGCTGGGCGAACGGGATCACCGGTTCCGCGGCGTCGCCGCGCAGCTGCTTGCGCAGCTCCGTGCGCTGCTCGTCGTTCATCACGTCCAGTTCGACCGTGACCCGGCCGACGCCGGGCACGTCGGCGGCGGCCGCGGAGACGCGCTGGGTGATCTCGGTGCGCAGCGGACAGGCCGCGGTGGTCAGGTAGACGACGATGTGAACACTGCCCGCATCGTCGATGTCGATGCTCTTGACCATGCCGAGCTCGGTGATCGGCTTGCGGATCTCGGGGTCGTCGACCTTGGCCAAAGCGGCGCGGACATCCGATTCCGTAACAGCAGGCATGCCTCGATCGTAGGCACTGGGCGAGCGGTCCCGGCCGGAGGGTTCAGCACACGTGAACGCGGCGGCGGGCATCGCCCGCCGCCGCGACCACGTGCCTCGTCAGATCCAGGGGAGAGCGGATTTGGCGGGCACGATTCCGGTGGCGTAGCCGAGCGACCACGCCATGACGTTGGCGACGTAGGCCATCGAGTTGTTGTAGCGCAGGATCGCGCGGGTGCGCTGGGGGAGTTCGCGCATGTCGAGCCCGCCCGCGCAGAGATACCGGCCCGCGGTGTACGCGGCGTCGAAAAGGTTCTGCGGGTTGGAGCCGGGTTTGGCGTAGCGCTGCCAGGTGCCGGGCATGAACTGCATCGGGCCCATCGCGCGCTGGTAGCCGCCCGCGCCGTCGGAGATGACCTCGTTGCCCGCCAGGCTGCCATCCAGCGACGGGCCGTAGATCGAGTGCTGCGCGGTGCCGGTGCTGTCGACGTCGCCGTCGTTGGCGTGGTGCGACTCGACCCGGCCGATGCCCGCCAACAGTTCCCAGTTCATCCCGCAGCCGGGCTGCTCGGCATCGAGCCTGCGTTCGGCGGACTTGTAGGCCTCCACCGCGATCGGCGGGATGCCGAGCGGGCTCGTCTTCATGCTGACCGGCAGCAGCGGGCCGTCCACTTCGCCGGGCTGGACGTGTATTTCGGGCTTGGCCGCGATCGGCCGGACGGTGTGGCCGCCCGCCGCGGCCGCGGGCCGGTGGCTCTTGCCGAGGGCCAGCAGCTGGCCGGTGTTGATCGGGTCGTTGTGTTCAGGCAGATGTGTGACGGTGGCGTCGGTGACGGCTGTCGCCCCGGACGTTGCGGACACGACCCCCGCCGGGACGAGCCCGGACAGTGCGAGAAGCGATGTGCGTCGAACGTTGTTGTATTCCGGCTTCTTCCGGTGTCGTCCCACTGGTGTGAACCTCCGGTCGCTCCCTTGACTCCGATGAGAACGACGCAATCCTACCCACGCCCGAGATGGTTTCGTTACGTTTTCGTGATCCCTATGAGGTTTCCCACCACCGTCAGTGGGTAGTCATACCTTCCAGAACGGCCCATGAGTTGCGCTCAGCGCAACTCATGGGCCGTTCTGGAAGGTGAAAGGTGGCTTACTGGCCGGCTCGTACCGGCGCGTCCACGATCGGGGTCGGGGCCTGGCCGGGGGTGGGGGAATCCGCGGGTTGCGGCGCCGG
The DNA here is from genome assembly GCA_013362555.1 of Mycobacteriaceae bacterium. Taxonomy (GTDB): domain Bacteria; phylum Actinomycetota; class Actinomycetes; order Mycobacteriales; family Mycobacteriaceae; genus JABFVX01. The sequence continues at coordinate 2,152 of JABFVX010000329.1, read as the reverse complement.
ACAGAGGATGCCGCAGGGGATCGGCGGCAGGCCGGGGATGTGGAAGAGCTGCTGCTGCGGCTGCTGCTCGGGCAGCGGGCCGGGCGGGACGTCGGCGGGCAGCGGCGGGACGAGCGTGGGAGCGGGCTGTCCCGGGAGCTTCGTCCGGTCGGTGATCGGAGTGGGCAGCGCCGGGGTCGGGACAGTGGTGGGGACGAGCCCGGTGCGGTAGGCGTAGGTCCAGCGCAGCACGTCGGCGGCGTAGCTCGCGGAGTGGTTGTAGCGCAGGACGGCCCGCATCTCCTGATCCGGGTCGCGCAGGTCGGATCCGCCCGCGCACAGATAGTGGCCCGCGGCCAGGGCGGCGTCGAAGACGTTGTTGGGATCCGGGGTGCCGTCGCCGAGCGCGTCCGCGGCCCAGTGGTTCCAGGTGCCGGGCAGGAACTGCATCGGCCCGACCGCCCGGACGAACGAGCCGTCCGCGGAACGGAGGACCTCGTTGCCCGGCAGGTGTCCGTCCAGCGCGGGACCCAGGATCGGGGTGACCGTCGTGCCGCGAGAGTCGGTGTTGCCGCCCGCGGCGTGTCCGGACTCGATCTTGCCGATGCCCGCGAGCAGGCTCCAGCTCAGCCCGCACCGCGGATTGGTCTTGGCCAGTTGCAGTTCCGCGTTGCGGTAGGCGGCCAGGGCGATCTGCGGGATGTCCAGCGCCCCGCCGAGCGATCCGAGCAGGCCGCTGGTCAGCGCGAGATCGCTGGTTGCGCCCAGGTCGTTCGCGCTCCGGTACCGGCGTTGCGCGGCGGGCGTGGTGTCGCTGACGACGCCGACGGTGGCGCGCACTGCACGGGCGGCGAGCGCGGCGTCGGGGCGGGGGGCGGGGGCCGGATCGGGGCGGGCGGTCGTGGCGGGGTGGCCTGCGGTCGCCGATCCGGCTGTGGCCAGGCCCGCCATCACCAGGACGGACAGAGTCATGGATGCACGAACACGCATTGCGGCCTCATCACCGCCAACGACAGAGAGCTGTGTCGGCTAACGCACTGTTTCCGGACATTGTTACCCAGGTTACATGGGACATCTGTACCGTTCGGCAATTCCGCTGGAAATAGCTGACGTGTCTGTCGGCAAACTCCTTCGGATCGCCGTGTCGCAACCCGAAAGTCGCCCCGGCGCCGAAAAGGCTGTCGTTCACACTCGTACCGTCGCTTGGGGGGATCATGGTGAGATGACCAATCCCATGGCAAACCCCAATCGCGCCGGTATGGGCCTTCCGACCCCGCCTTCGGGGTGGCCGGTCGGGTCCTACGGCACCTACGCCGAGGCGCAGCGTGCAGTCGATTATCTCTCCGACAGTCAGTTCCCGGTGCAGAATGTCACGATCGTCGGCGTCAACCTGATGCAGGTCGAGCGGGTCACCGGCCGCTTGACGTGGGGCAAGGTCGTCGGTGCGGGCGTCGCCTCCGGTGCGTGGCTGGGCCTGTTCCTCGGCCTGCTGCTCGGCCTGTTCACCACGAACTTGCTCGGCCCGGTCGTGATGGGCATCGTCGCGGGCACCATTTTCGGCGTCATCTCGACGGCAATTCCCTACGCCGCCACCAAGGGCACCCGCGATTTCGCCTCCACGATGCAGTTGGTGGCGGGTCGCTACGACGTCTTGTGCGACCCGACCGTCGCGGAGCAGGCGCGGGACATGCTGGCCAAACTGGCGATCTGACCGCCGCGGCGGGGTGCGGGCCCGCTTGTTTGCCCAAAGCCGTTCTTGCCGCCCGCCGGGATGGGATAACTTGAGGGCCGAACGAACGGTTTCACTATCGGACCGAGCCCGATGTCCGCGGGGCCGGGAGCACAGCGAAAGGTGGCGGTGAGGTGCGGATGGGGCGCGGAATCCTCAGGCACGGCGGACATCGGGGGCGCAGGGCGGCCGCTGCCGCCGCCGCGGTGCTGCTGACGCCGCTGGCGGGGTGCGGGTCCGACGACGGCGGCCGCGGCGTGGTGCTGAGCTTCTACACCCCGGCCGACGGCGCCAAGGCCTCCGCGGCCTCGGCGGCGCGGTGCACCGCCGAGGCGCGGGGCCGATACCGCATCGAACAGCACACTCTGCCCAAGAACGCCGACGACCAGCGGCTCCAGTTGGCGCGCAGGCTGGCGGGCACCGACCACACGCTCGATCTGATGA